>PBWW01000023.1 GCA_002728275.1 Candidatus Heimdallarchaeota archaeon | reverse complement strand
GATCCTACATTAGCGAGTTATACTATTGCTATAAATAACGTAACCATATCATCAGGTAATATTTCATCAAATGAATCAATAGAAATTTCTAATGCAAATTATACAGCAGGAGAATATGATGTAATTCTCACACTCTTAGATCGCGCTAATAATTCTCTCGTCGCTAACACAAGTTTTATTGTAAATGCTTATGTTACTCCCACTAATACTACAACTACAGAGACTTCAACTACAGAGACTTCAACTTCTACAGAAACATCAACAACTTCAGAAGTATCAACAACTACAGACATTTCATCAACTTCTAATGATACATCTTCTCCAACTATTTCAGATATTATCACATCACTACAACCATCTGATGGTATAGGTGGCAATATCACCATTATTGTCGGTATCTTGGGTGCATTATTAGGATTAGAATTTATTCGAAGACAAAGAGAAATGAGCAGAGGTTCTAATTAGCTATAATCCTATTCAAAATTTATCCTTACTGATTATTCACCATATTAATTATCCAATCTCTATAACATAACTATTATAATAAGTCTTATTCATAGAAAGTTGTGAGATATACATTCGCAATCATAGTTTTCTTACTTCTTATCGCAATAACTCCACAAATGAGTGATGCCAAAAATATATCTCCTATCAATGATGATATTAAAATAAATCAAGCATCAAATGAATATATTTATGATTTTGAGGATGGTGTTGTTCCAAATGATGAAATTATTGAATTTAGCCCTGGATATAAATTATGGGGAGGGAATGAATTATATCCTCCATATAGTGGAAATACTGTTGCATACTCAAATGAAGCTAATAATTTTATTAGATTTTCCGAGAGAATTACATATTTTTCGGCTTATTATACCATTCTAAGAGGCTATTATGTTTACGCCACCAATGTAGATGGTGATATATTGACCAATGTAGATGGTGATCCGGCAGTATATCACTTTTCTGGCTCAAATGTGCAAAATGAATTAGTTAAATTTGAAACAATTCAACCAATATATGAGATAAAAATTAATCCTAATGGTCATAGTGGATATGCTAACTGGGTCGTGGATTATATCACAATTAAAGAAGGTGGAGTTTTCGGACCATCTGAGTTAGATTATAAATATAAATCAATTAATGCTAGTTTATCTCTTAATGTAACAATTGAAAATGGCACTATATATGATGCATATCTTAATGATGAATTAATAGAAACTCAAAATTATGAAAATGGCACCATATCTGTCAATATTTCATCAATATTTACTAATTTTTCATATTCTAATTTTTCAATATCCAATTATACTAAATATGAGTTCGCAAATTTAACCTTCGCATTTCACACTGAGTTAAATATAACTTTCACTCATTTTGTAAATGTTACTGTATATGATTACACCCCACAAATATTTCATGATATATTTGATGTTGATCACGAAGTTGGAGAGTCGCAAATTCTTAATTTCAATGTAAGTGATGATAATTTAGACTCTCTTAAGGTATATCAAAATAATACTCATTTATATTCAACTGATTTGAATTCATCAATGCCTACTTTGGACTTAAATGATTTTATAGATGGATCGTATAAGCTAACTCAATATAATTTTACACTCAGTTTCATTGACTCCTATGTAAATAATGTAAATCAAAGTCTTTTAGTAAATCTACTCGATACTACCAAACCTGTCCTTTCATTATTTACTGCAGATGATTACATGGAAACAGAAACAGATGGTTTAATTCGTTTCAAAGCAATTGATCCCACCTTATCAAACTATACATTAATGATTAATAATGTAACTCTATCAATAGGAAGCGTCTCTTCAAATGAATTAATTGAAATATCTAATGCAAATTATTCAGAAGGAGAATATAATGTGACCTTGTTACTTTTAGATCGAGCAAATAATTCTTTAAGTTTTACCACCAGCTTTACAGTTGATGCTTATGTAGCACCTACTAATACTACTAATACTACCGAGACTACCGAGACTACTGAAACTTCCACTGAAACCTCTACTGAAGTATCAACAGAAGTTTCTACACAAACAATATCGAATGCAATAATCCCAGAAGAACCATCAAGCGATTTTGGAAGTAATTTATTGATCATTATTGCAGGTATTGTAGTTGGTTTAACTGGAATTGAATTATTCCGAAGACAGATAGATAAAAATTCTAAATAGAATTTATATCCATTCTCTAATAATTAATTTCAATTAAGACAATATATAAGTAAAAAATATGCCAGAAGGACCCGAGGTAGAAACTATACGAAGAGGTCTCTTGGATGTCATACAAAAAAACATAACAAAAGTAAAGGTCGCAAAATCTAAAAAATTTTATCAACATAGTAAAGAAATTAATTCTCTTATTTCATCAACTATAATCGATATAGAAAGGAAAGGTAAATTTTTAATTTTCAAATTCTCAAAAAATAATACAGACTCATACGCCCTAAATCATTTAGGAATGACTGGCGTATGGCATTATTATAGTGATAAAATTTGGAAGAATACAATACAATCACTTGATAATCTTCCCCATTGGAAAGTATATTTTCAACTTTCAGATAACTCACATTTGATATTTGTTAACATCAGAACATTCGGCCGATTTGAAATTTGCAGTATTGATACCATTAATCATCATTCATCTATCAACAATTTAGGGCCAGATATCTTGGACGATGTCTTTGATAGTTCTTTATTTATCAACAGAGTCAGGGGTAACACAAAAAAACCAAAAACAAGAGAAATTGGAAAAGCTCTCTTAGATAGTAAAATAGTATCTGGTTGTGGTAATATATACAAAAATGAGGCTCTATTTCTATCTAATATCAATCCTTTCACACCATCAGATCTGTTATCAGATAAACAATTATCAACATTAGCAAAAAATCTACATCTCGTAGGTCATAAAGCATTAAAATTCAAAGGTTCAACATTACGAGATTACAAACATGTAGATGGATATAGTGGATTGATGCAAAATGAATTTTTAGTATATGATCGACAAGGTGAAACTTGTAATACCTGCAAATCCAAAATACTCAAATCAACTCAAGGAGATAGAGCATCTTATTGGTGTATAAATTGTCAAAATAATTACTTACCCGAATAAATCATTTAATAAAATTATTCAGCTTAAACTCATTTAAGTGAAATCTACTTTCTCCCTCAATCGTCATTTCTTGTAATATTTTTCCAATCAATGGAGTGAATTTAAATCCATGGCCAGAAAAACCTCCTGCTAAAATTATATTATCATCATCTGGGAAATAATCAATAATGAAATTTTCATTCTCAGTCATAGTATACAAACAGGTCTCAATCAGAGGATTGGATGTATCAATCCCTGTAAATGTATTATCAATAAAATTACTTACATGATCAATTAATTCTTGATTAACATTATTGTTACCATCATTAAAATCTAATTTTTCTATTAATTTATTATCATGTGGTGCAATTTTAACATACCCATTTTTTTCATGTATCGGAAATCCGTAGTCATAATCATTACCCCAGTGTATGAATACAGGGAAGTTTTTCGGCATAAAATGGTTAAAATCTTTAACTTTGTAATATCCAAATGATAATTTCCAAATTTTTAATGCTAATTCATATCCTAAAGAATTTACCAATTTATTCATCCATGATCCAGTTGTAACAATTACTTTTTTCGCATAATATGTATTTCTAAGAGTTTCAATAATTTTCAACTCACCTGAATCTTTTATCGACAAAACAGGACTATTAGGGATAACTTGACATCCTTGACTCATGGCTTGTCTTTGAAACATATCCACAGATTTTGATGCATTCAATATTCCTGTATCTTCTTGATATATCGCACTATAATCATCATTGATTTTAGAATATGCAGGATATTTTGCCCTCAATTCTCTTGCGTTCAATATTTGATGATTAAGTTCCCTATCTTCACAAACCTTAATTGTTTTTGTTAAGTCAATATTTCCCTCTATACCTAAATCTAAACCCCCAATTTTCCAATATACTTGTTTTTTCGTCTCATTTTGCACATCATTCCATAGCGTGTATGCTTCATTCATCATATCTGAAAAATGATTTTCACGATATGTTTTTCTTATAACTCTAGACTCTCCATGAGAACTTCCATTATGATGTAATAAATCAAACTGTTCAATCAATGCAACATTTTGATATTTAGATAACCAGTATGCAGTTGCAGAACCCATAGCTCCTGCTCCTATAATTACCGTATCAAATACCATAATTTCTATATTGATGAGGTTATAATTAATTTTCTGCCAAATGTTATTTATTTTCAAAATTTGCTCGACGTTTTTCTAAAAATGCTTTCATACCTTCTCTAAGATCATCGCTCTCAAAACAATCAACAGCATTATTTAACTCATCTTCATATCCAAGAATTGTATTTTTCCAAAAGGTTGATTGTATTGATTTCTTAGCTTTTACTAGTGCTATAGGTGCCAATCCTATAATTTTTTCAATTAATTTATTTGTATACTCATCCAAATCTTGCGGTTCACATACTTCATGAACAACACCAAAATTATATGCCTCTTTGGCTTTAAGTCTCTTAGCAGTCAAAATCCAATATTTTGCAATACTCTCTCCAACCAATTTAGTTAATCGTTGAGTTCCTCCTGCACTTGGAATGATACCAAGGGTTACCTCTGGTAAGCCTAATAATGCATTTTGCGATGCGATTCTAATATCACATGCTAATGCTAATTCAAAACCACCTCCCAGAGCAAAACCATTAATTTTAGCTATAACTGGTAAATCTAATTTCTCTAATTTTAGTAAAGCATTTTGAGCAGAGCTCAAAAATAATTTAGCCTCATTAGGACTCATATTACTCATCTCAGAAATATCTGCTCCTGCAACAAAAGATTTTTCTCCTCCACCAGTTAAAATTAGGACTCTATATTTTTCTTTAACTGAATCAATTTCATCAATTAATGTGGATAATTCTTTAACCATTAATGAATTCATGGCATTCAATTGCTTTTCTCTACTAAATACAATTGTAATAGCTTTCTCCATAGGATTATCATAATGAACCTTTATGGTTTCATACTTATTCATAATTGTTATATTTGTATAATATAGAAAAGAATACTCATTGACATATGTATTTTTACTCATCAAATTACAAATCATCAATTGAAAGTATATTACTAATACCAATCAAATATATTTTACCCTTAAAAATCTTGAATATGAATGAAATAACTAATGTTACTATATTAGGCTCTGGGCAGATGGGCGCAGGAATTGGTTTAGTTTGTGCCATACATGATTATAACGTTGTCTTTTATGATGTGAAAGAAGAATTTGTAAATAATGGGATTGAAAGAAATAAAAAATGGATAAAAAGACAAGTTGAAAAAAATAAGCTATCCAAAGAAAATGCAGAATTAATTACTCAAAAAATGTCAGGTACCATATCTTTGGAAGCAGCAGTTTCAAATTCTGATTTAATAATTGAAGCAATTATCGAAAATTTAGATATTAAAAAAGAACTATGGGCAAAAGTAGCCAATTTTGCGCCAGAGCACACAATATTTGGATCAAATACATCCTCACTTTCAATATCTGAAATGGCAAAAGCTAGTAAAAGACCATCAAAATTCTTAGGTACTCATTTTTTTAACCCCCCAGTTATTCTTAAATTAATTGAATTTATACAAACGACTCATACCTCTGAAGAAACAATGAATATCGCAATTCAATTCGGCCAAACATTAGGTATGGATACTGTGAAGGCAAAGGAAACACCTGGGTTTATCGTCAACCGGTTATTGATTCCTCAATTAAATGAAGCATACCTGTTACTGGAAAATGATATAGCTACAAAAGAAGATATTGACACCGCTATGAAAATAGGTCTTAATCATCCCATGGGGCCTTTAACCTTGTCTGATTTCATAGGTCTTGATACAATTTTATACATTGCAGAATATCTCCACAAACATTTAGGACCAAAATATAAGCCTGCTAATATTTTATATGATTTGGTAAATCAAGGTAAAATGGGTAGAAAATCAGGTGAAGGTTTTTACATATATAATTAGATTTTATTAATTACAACCAATGCATTTTCTACTCGATTTCCATCCATTTTTCTTATTTCAAAAATAATTTCCATTTTCTCATTTGTGATCTTAAAACTTGCATTTTCCTCTGGCACAGACTCTAAACTTTCGATAATATATCCTGCAATCGTCAAAGCATCTTCTGACTCCAAATTAGATTGGAATGTTTGATTAAATACTTCCAACTCTAATCTTCCATCTACTAAAAATTCATTTCTTCCAATTTTCTCAATTAACTCGTCACTATCTAAATCAAATTCATCATCAATTGGCCCAACAATTTCTTCTAATATATCTTCAATAGTCACAAATCCCTCTATAGAACCATACTCATCAACAACAACAGCAACTTGTGATTTCTCTCTCTGCATTTTCTCAAGTAACAGATCTAAACGCATAGCTTCATGAATTACTAATACATTCCGTAATATATTCATAATATTGAAATCTGGACTTTTATAATCTCCAATTAAAATATCTTTTACATGCACAAAACCTATTATCTCATCTAACTTATTTTCATAAATAGGAAATCTTGAAAAACCAGTTTCTCTAGCTTTTTCTATTATTTCATCAACGGGTACTTTTTTCTCAAAAGCAACTATTTCAAATCTTGGAGTAAATATTTCATTAACCTTTGTTTCAGTAAAATCAAATACTCTATTCAATAAAACTTCCTCAGACTCTTCAATCTCGCCAAATTCTTGACTCTCTGAAATTAATAATTTAAGTTCATCTTCATTATATACTCTTGAATATAATCTCGAACTTGCCTTTACTCCAAATAAGCGAACGAATAAATTCGCAGATTGTTGATATAAAATTGTAAATGGTAATATTATAAAACTAACATAATATAGTAAAGGTGCAATTCTTAATGCAGTTTCCTCAATATAATTAATCGATATAATTTTTGGAACTAATTCTCCAAATACAGAGTGTAAAAATGATACTGCAATTAGAGCAATGGAAAATGACAATATATCCGTAAACACATCATTACCAATCATAAGACTCAATTCATAATTTGAAGTATTTAACGCTAAAAATCCAATTGACAAGGTACTAAGCGTTATACCAATTTGAGATGTAATTATATATTTATTCAAATCACTACTTATTTTTTTTAGAAAATCGCTTCCCCATGGTTTTGTTTCATATAGATTTTCTATTCTATTTTCTCTTATTCTTAGCAATGAAAATTCGGCAATCACAAAAAAAGCATTTAAGGTGATTAACAAAACCACAAATAATATTAAACTAATTAAATTCAATATTCAATCTCCGATACTGGAAGTTCAATATGTACTAATGCATAGTCGCCTTAAAATCTATTGAAGCTCACAAATCTCTTCAAATTAAATTATTAATTAATTTATCATTTATTGGTCTGATATTGAGGTGGATGTTTTGAACCCCAATCGCTTCATAACTAATGGTAGAAAATTGTATTCTTTAATTAAATCCATTTCCTCAATATTTAATTTGAATGATACATGATCTTCGGCAAGAAAATCATTTTTCATCAAATACTCTGATAATTCATCTTCTGCCTTATTATAATGTTCATCATTAATATGTGCTGATAAACTTACTCCATCTAACGATTTAGTAACATAAAAATGAGGTGCCATAATTTCTCTAATATTTTCAGCTATTTCCCTTTTTGTTTTATCATCCAATCTTGAAGAAAATTTATAATATCTAAAACTTAAACATTTTAATCCTAATTTATTTAGATTAGGTACTACTCTAGGAAAAGCAATCTCTTTTTTCAAAAATTTTCTTTTAGCATTTGCAACAGTATTTCTACTCACCCCAATTTTTTCAGCAATTAAAGTATCACTCTCCTCAGGATATTCTACTAATCCAACAAGTACTTTTCTTTCAGCTCTTGTTAATTTAAATTTTTTAACGTTTCCAGTTGGTATAGTCATCCTATTGCCAAATTCCTCAGAATTGAACCCAAATATTTTAGCAATAATAGTTTCATAATCCATAAACGAATAAATCTTCGATATTTCAAATGGATAGTATAATGTTTCCATTCCCGCCCTAGAAAGAAAATTGTTTATAATATACGTTTCAAAAAATCTTTCAAGGTTTTTTTCATGTTCTGTTAAATTTTCACTCACAGAGAAATTGAAACCAACATTATTTTCACTTATTATGTAAAAATCTTCAACAAAAGATTCTAATAGATCTTTCGCAACTCTCATTCTCTCTTCTGCAGTGGTATATCTATTCAGTTTACCAAAGAATACCGAAAATAATTCAAAGCCTATCTTAGGAAAATTTGGAACATAATATCTGTCATAATAATTTTGCTCCTTTAATCTTGTTTTAATAGATGAAAAAGTAGATTTTTTCATATTTATTCTACTATGTATCGCTTGATCTGACAAATTAGGCCATCTTACTAATGAATGCAAAACTCTTGCTTCATTCGCAGAAAGTTCTGTCTCAAAACCCATTATTGTTGTAGCTTTTTCATCTCCATCATCTTCAACATCAAATACCGATCGCACTATATAATTCTATTATTTTTTTAAATATAAACCTATCTTTTCTCATTTTCAACTGATAATATTCCAAAATGGAGCAGTAGGTAGCCAATTAATCGAAAACATAACTAATATAATTGTAGATGTTATAATTATACCTGCTAAAATATCAGTCAAATAATGAACTCCAAGCAATAATCTAGAAAGACAAATTAAGAACCCCCAGATAAACCATAATATACTCCATTCAGGAAAATAAATACTCATCAAAATTACCATATATGTCGCTCTAGTTGCATGGCCAGAAGGAAAACTCCAGGCATCTAATGCTACCACTCCTAATCTAGTATCTTTATACTCGGGTCTACTTCTCTTAACCCCATGTTTGATTACATAAACTATACCCAGCATTATTATTGTCACAAATGCTATTGAATATATCGCACTACGATTTGTTTCATTCATAAAATAATATATCAATAAGATAGGTGCCCAAAATACAAAAGTTCCAGAAACCGTGAAAATTTGGACTACTTTTCTAATTATACTATCGTAACCTATCCACTCAGATATTGATTTACTTAATTTATAATCATAATCTAATAATCTCGAAAAATTAAGCATATATCTCAATATTATTTCTCTTTCTTGTATATGTTGATTATATTCTACTTTGTTGAGAAATTCATAAAATAAAAATAAAAATATATAAATTAATTAACTTTATTAAAATTAATATATGCAATTAATGGAGGTAGAAACATATAATAAATTTCTACATCCATTCAATATTCTATTTTATATTACTTTGATATCTTATATTTTAAAAGAATTTTTTATTTTATTTTCAATTGATTTCATAGTATTTGATATCATACCTGAATTGGTATACCTAATAATCATAGGAGGTTTTGCTATTTATTATATAGTACCTTATTTCAAACCTGATCTAATCAATGGATTTGAACTACCATCTTCAGATCAAAATTTAATCAATAAAGATACTAAAACAAAGAAAGAAAAAGAATTAGATGAACTTCGGGATATTTCATTATAATTTAAAATAATGGATTATATTTTCCATAAATTTCTTTCAACGTTGCACAAATTTCACCGATAGATGCTCTATTTCTAACTGCCTCTATAACCACAGGGAATATATTATCTCCCCTCTTAGCATGGTTCGCTAAATTATTCAATATTTCATAGACCATTTTGTCATCTCTGTTAGCTCTAACTTTCTTTAACCTATCAATTTGATCCTTTGAAATTTGTTCACTCACTTTCAACAAATCAATGGGAATTTCTTCATCAGTTGTAAATTCATTTACACCAACTACAATTCTTTGTTTCTCTTTCAAATATTTCTCATGCTCATATGCGGACTCATGAATTTTTGCTTGTATTAATCCTTGATTTATGGACTCTATTACTCCAATTTCCTCTATCTCATTAATTATATCCCATGCTTTAGCTTCAATTTCATCAGTTAAATATTCCACGTAAAATGAGCCCGCTAAAGGATCAGTAGTTGCACCAATTCCACTTTCATATGCTATAATTTGTTGAGTTCTTAAGGCAGTAATTGCTGACTTATCAGATGGTAAGGCTAAAGCCTCATCTTTAGAATTGGTATGTAGTGATTGTGTACCTCCCAAAACTGCTGCCATCCCTTGTATTGTGACTCTCACAATATTATTATCTATTTGTTGTGCAGTAAGAGTTGAACCTGCTGTTTGGGTATGAAATCTTAATTTCATAGTTTTATCATTTTTCGCTCCAAACTCATCTTTCATCATATTTGCCCACATTCTTCTTGCCGCTCTAAACTTTGCAATTTCTTCAAAAAACTCATTATGTGCATTGAAAAAAAACGATACTCTTGATCCTATATCATCAATTGATAATTCTGCACTTATTGCGGCTCTCATATATTCTCTCGCATTCAACATTGTAAATGCTAACTCTTCTGCTGCAGTTGATCCTGCCTCTCTAATATGATAACCGGAAATCGAAATAGTATTAAACTTAGGAAAATTATTATAACAATATTCAAAGACATCCGTAATTAGCTTCATTGATGGTTCCGGTGGAAATATATAGGTCCCTCTTGCAATATACTCTTTTAAGATATCATTTTGAATGGTTCCCATTATCTCTTTCATATCTACTCCGCTTTCCTCAGCTGTAACTGCATACATTGCTAATAAAATCATTGCTGGAGCATTAATTGTCATCGATGTAGATACTTTTGATAAATCAATATCTTGAAATAAAATTTTCATATCTTCGACAGTATCAATTGCAACACCGACTTTACCAACTTCACCAAGTGCCATTGGGTCATCAGAATCATAACCCATCTGAGTTGGCAAATCAAATGCTACTGATAAACCACTTTGACCTTCTTCTAATAGTAATTTAAATCTTTTATTAGTCTCCTTTGCATCTGAAAAACCAGAGTATTGTCTCATTGTCCATGTTCTACCCCGATACATATCTTGATGTATTCCACTCGTATAAGGGAATTCTCCCGCATAAGATGATTTGAAATCTTTTTTCTCAATGTTGATTGGAATTTTTATTTTTGATGTAGTTTTATCATGATTGATTTTTTTCATATTATCACCTTATTAATTTTGTATTTTTTTCTACATAATCTACTATCTCATCTAAAGGTGTGCCCGGACCAAATATTGCATTAACTCCCATCGCCTCTAAGTTTTTTTTATCTTCATCAGGTATAATCCCGCCTCCAAATACCAAAATATCGTCCATACTATTTTTCTTCAAAAGTTCAACAACTTTTTCAAACAATACATTATGTGCACCTGATAAAATAGATAGACCAATCGCATTAACATCTTCTTGAATAGCAATATTTACAATATCTTGAGGAGATTGATGTAACCCTGTATATATGACCTCCATACCTGCATCTCTTAATGCTCTAGCAACCACTTTAGCTCCACGATCATGACCATCAAGACCTGGTTTAGCAATAACAACTCTAATTTTTGCTCTACTATGAAGGCTCATTATTATTTCTATAGAACAAGTTAAACAAATACCTTATTGTTAATCTACTAAAAATATGATGTATCTGGCGGGCTAAACACATAATAATATAAATTTGAGCTAACTGACTCACTTACAATCACAGAAAAAATATTCTCATGAAGCTTCTTAATGTTAGCTCAAATTATAAGATTATTTCATGTTCTTATTGTTTTTTACTAATTACTGTACATCTTTTTTGTCTACACGATTTTGTCTACCACGTTTGTAACCAGTTCTTCTAGCTGCAATCAATCCAATCTTTCTACCTGGAGGTGCATTTCTAGAAACTGTAGTTGGTTGATGAGGTGATTGATGTGAACCACCACCATGTGGGTGGAAAGCTGCTGCCATTGCAACACCTCTTACTCTTGGATATTTCAAACCTTTTGCTTTTCTAGCATGATATTTTGCACCGGCTTTCAAAAATGGTTTACTAGTTCTTCCTCCACCAGCAACAACACCTACTGTTGCTCTGACTTCACTAGGGAACTTTTTAAATTTACCAGATGGTAATTTAACAATAACTGATTTTTCAGATTTAGAGTCAACTAATGCAGCAGTTCCTCCTGCTTTTACTAATTTTCCTCCATCACCTTTTCTTACTTCAATATTGAAAATTGGAGTTCTCACAGGAATTGCTAATAAAGGTAGAACATTTCCCTCTTTTATTTCTGCATCAACACCAAACTCAATTTTTGATCCCACTGATACTCCCTCTGCAGGCAACATCAATGTTTGATATCCATCCATGAATTTAACTTTTGCAAGTGGTGAACCTCTTCCAGGCTCATGAAATAATTCTAAAACTTCTGCGGAAATTCCAGCATTATTTTCAAATTCATCTTTTGTAATTTTTCTATATTTCACTGGAGCTGCTCTTTTATGTCCTGCTGCTCTGAATACAGGACTTCCAGTACCTCTCCTTTGTACAATTAATCTCTTTCCCATAATATCACCTATCCGAATAGATTTAGCTCATTCGCTAAATCACTTGCAGAATATTCTGCAGACAAAGTACAAATCGCTCTCTTAATTCCAAAGGGAGTGATATATGTATTCACTTTATCAACTCTAACATTATACAATTCTTCAATGGCCAATTTTATCTTTGATTTATTGGCTTCTTTCGTCACCTCAAAAACAATTTTATTTTGAAGTTCTACATAATCCCAGATTTTTTCTGTAATCACTGGTTTCTTAACTATCTTGTAAGCATCTACCATATTATTTCCACTCCTCCATTGATTTTAATGCAGACTCAGTCCAAACTGTTACTCTTCCAGGAGATGTACCAGGTGCTAAATCTGTAATTCTCAATTCTTTCACGGTCATAATATTAACACCAGGAATATTTTTAGCAGCATTCAATGTAGAACATTTCTCTGCCACAACTAAAAGTGGACCTTTCTTTGTACGATATTTTCTTCCTCTTCCTTTACCTTTTCCAGCTCTAATAGATCTTTTTGAAGTCCTTTCTAAATCACCTTCTAAACCAAGATTATTCAGAACCTTCAAAACCTCTGTAGTTTTTTGGATTTCAGAGAATTTATCTTCAACTATAATTGGAAACTCTACTTTTTCATCAAATCTATGCCCTCTTTCTTTTACTACTTCGCCATCTGCAGTTGCAGCAACAGCTGATTTAAGAGCTAATGCATATTCCTTTTTATTCATCTTTTCGATAATAATCTTCTCTACTCTTGGGGGGTGTGCTAATCTTCCACCTCTTGTACTTGGAACAACAGCACCTCTTGAAGCATGATGAGTTCCTTTCGCATGAGTTCTTGGTACTAATGAAATTCCTCTACCAGGTCCAACACTTGTAGCAGCTGTTAATTTACCTGCTAATTTTGATCTTCCTTGTTTTTGTCTTTTCTTTGACTCATCAGACAAGACTCCTCTTTTAATGAGATCAGGTCTAAATGGAACTTCAAATACAGATGGTAAATCCATCTTCTTTGTAGTTTCACCACTTAATGATTTAATATTACCTTTAACCATAATTTATTCACCTCTGACTCCTTTGTGAGATATGACTCATACTTGGTACTCTTTCTTCTCTCTGCGCAGATCTTATACCTGTTCTCAACATAATCATTCTTTTCTTGGGTCCAGGAACTGATCCTTTTAACAATAAATATCTATTTTTAATCAGACCATACTTTACAAATCCACCTTTTGGATTGATTTCATTTCCTTCTACACCAACTTTCATTACTCTCTTATTAAATTCAGTTCTTCTAAAATATCCATATTGACCATATCTAGGAATTGTCCATCTTAATCTTGCGGGAATCCAAGGTCCAATAGAACCAACTCTTCTTGTACCATCTTTTGTCTTTCTTGGTAACTTTGTATGTCCATGACGTTTTACAGTACCTGTGAAACCATGTCCCTTAGTTATACCAATAACATCTATATATTCTCCTGGTTTAGTGAAATCCTCAATTTGTAACTCTTGACCTAATCTTTCAACTGCCCAATCTAATATTGAGTTATTATCAGATCCACCAATTTTAATTTCAAAAGTTTCTGGAGTTTTACTTCCAATTCCTGTTAAATCAGGTTGAGTATGCACGATTGCTCTAATCTCTTTAGCCTCTTCCAATTTTTCTTTCAAATTATTAACTTGATCATCCATATTAGTCACCTCTGGGTATCTTCTTTTTCTTTTATAAAATTTTGAGGGACTGTTCGTCATCACATCTCCCAGAATTTTCATACCATAAGATGTCATCTTATATGCTCTTATTCCATATAACATCACAGGTGGAGTTTCAATTACTGTAACTGCTGTTATTCTTTGTGTATTCGCAATGTGACTTTTTGGATTGTCTTCTCTATAAATTACTCTTGTCATTCCAGCTTTAAATGCAGGAAATCCTAAAATTTTTGGGTCACCATTTAATGTAGGCCATCCTCTAACAAATGGTTTGTTACTTGAAGCTCTACTTCTTCTAAATCCTAATGAAGATCTTCTTGGTGCGCTGTAGCTACGATTTGCCATTAATTTTCACCAACCAGAGGCGCATCTAATCTAGTAAACGCGCATAGCTAAATTACACCAAACATAGTTTAATTTAAAAGTTGATGTTCTTTACAACTCAATTTTATTTCTATCCCTTTCAATTTCTCATTTAGATTTTTATTATTTGTATAAAATTTTAATAAAAAAATACAATTTAATCTTACACTTCCCTAATATATATCATTAATAAAATTTCAAGGTATTTTAGTATGATCCATCGAGGTTTACTAGTAGGTCGTTTTCAACCCCCACATTTGGGTCATCTTGAACTGATAAATCATATTCTAAAAGATGTTGATGAATTAATTATTGCAGTAGCTGCTTCCCAACTATCACATAGTGAAAAAAATCCGTTTACTGCAGGTGAAAGAATAACCATGATAAGAATGATGTTACACAATGCAAATGTTGATCTATCAAAAATATTAATCATACCAACCAATGATATTAAAGATAATTCCTTATGGGTTTCCCATCTAAAGAGATTAATCCCAAGTTTTTCCACATTTTACAGTAATAACCCTTTCACAAGAATGCTATTTGAAGAGGCTGGAATTTCTGTTTTATCAACTCCTTTTTTTGATAGAACTAACCTACAGGCTTCAAAAGTTCGACAATTACTGTATGAGAATCTTGATGCTTCAAAATTCTTAGATGACTCTGTTCAAACCTACTTAGATCACAAATATTTCAAAAATAGATTTAAAGGCATAAATGAAACTGATAAAACATAATTAACTAATTTTTTCTTGTAAGCTATCATTAAATTCAGTCCATGACAATATCTTAACCCCTTTTTTCTTTGCATTACTTAATTTAGAATTTCCTGCCTTTTCTCCAAAAATTAAATAATCTAAGTTTTTTGTTATACTGTCCTGCCAAATTATCCCTCGACCTTCTAATTTAGATTTAATTTGTTTTTTTGTTAAATTTTGAATAGTTCCTGTGACATAAACTCTTTTCTCATTATAATATGGGTCTACATTTTGTTCCTCATCTATCTCAACCATGAAGTCCTCTCCAAACCATGCGTCTAATCCCATTGGGTTATCATTTTTTTTAACTATATTTAATGATTTATCTGAAATAACCACTCCATTCTCAAGCAATTTTTCTACCTGATCTGATGAATTTAAACCTCTTAATATATAATTAGCCGTCAATTCTGAAATGCCATCTATTTTTATTAAATCATCTAAAACACTATTTTTTATCGCCTCTAAACTTTTAAATCTTATAGACAATTGTTTGCCCAAACTACGACCTAAATTTTGTATTCCTAATCCAGTAAGAAATGATGAAAGATCTGTATATCTACTTCTTTCAATTTCATTCTTTATCTTCACTCCATTTTTTCCTAAATAACTAACTAATGTTTCCTGAGATAATTTATCATCATACAAATCTTCCATATTAAGAACAATTCCTTCATCATATAATTTCTGAAGTGATTTTAGGCCCAACCCCTTAATGTCATGAATTTTTATCCAATATGCTATTTTTTGAATATTTTTATCTTTACATACATCTGCATTACAAACTAGTTCAACTGCTTGTTTTTGTGTTTCATTTGCACAAGAAGGACAAATATTTGGGAATGATGGCTTTAAATTCTTACCCTTTTCTATTACTTTCAAAACCTTTGGTATAACATCTCCTGCTCTTACAATTGATACTTTATCTCCTTTAGCAATATTCTCAGTTTCTATAAAATTTAAATTATGCAAAGTTGCTCTTTGAATTTTTGCTCCAGCAATAAATATTGGTCTTAACTCTGCAACTGGCGTCAATACTCCCGTCCTTCCCACTTGCCATGTGATATCTTCTATGATGGTAGTTTCACCTTTACTTTGAAATTTCCATGCAATTGACCATCTTGGGTGATGATCAGTTTCTCCTGCATTATCACGATCTTTGAAATTAAGATATTTGAATATCACTCCATCTATTTCAAAATCTAAATTCTCCCTTTCATCAACATATTTTTCAAAAATACTATTTAATTCCTCAGCATTTGGGTTTACTAGTATATCTTTATCTGCAATTTCAAATCCCCAATTTCTTAAAGATTTTATTTGCTCATCAATAGAAAAATTTTCCCCATAACCAAGTAATTGCCATGCCATAAAATTTAATTCTCTATCATCCAACATGTTGATATTTTTTTGTTTTAAACTTCCTGTTGCTAAATTACGAGGTGATGAATATTTTTCATTCTCATCTAAATTGCCATTGACTCTTTTAAATTCAGAAATTTTCATATAAACTTCTCCTCTTACATTCACTCTCTCAAAAATATCTATATTTTTTGGAATATTTTTTATTTTCATCGCTTGTAAAGTCACATCATCTCCAGTTTGCCCATTACCTCTCGTAGCCGCTTGAATTAATTTTCCATTTTCATATATTAATGATAATGATAATCCATCCACTTTGTAACCTGCTGAAATTGAAGAGATTTCTTTTTTCCATTTAATAATTTCCTCTAAACTATTTGCTTTTTGTGACGATAACATTCTTGGAATATGTTCAATTTTACCACCCTCAGGGCTTCCAACTAAGTATAGTACTGGGTTCTCAGGATCTAATTTTTTCAATGTTTTTTCTAAATTATCATATTGTATATCACTAATTTCAGGNTCACCATCATAATATCTTTTTTTATGATATAGTATCTTTCTTTCTAATTCTAAGATATCACTCTGGTTCATCTAATATACATATAATACAATAAAATATGAATATTTAAATTTAAATTAACAAGTAGAGTATATAATACAAAGCATTAAATCAATTTTACATTTTATTTTCTAATTCAACTCTTGGAGCGATACCCAAGGACATTAATTCTTGTAATAATAACTTGAATGCATATGAAATTGTTATTGGACTTATTGTTGTTTGCTCACGACATACAGGGCATTCTAATTTGTCAAGCCTTCTGTTTCTTTGAGCAATGAAACCACATTCCTCACAGAATAATGCTTCAGACTTATCGGACTCATCCAATAACCTCTCTTTCAAAATCAATGCGGTTCCATGTCCAATCAAACAATCACGTTCCATTTCTCCAAACTTCAAACCACCTTCTCTTGATCGTCCCTCTGTAGGTTGTCTTGTTAATATTTGTACAGGTCCCCTTGCTCTAGCATGTATTTTATCATTTACTAAATGATGTAATTTTTGATAAAATGCTACTCCTACAAAAACATCTGAAATTAATTTCTCTCCGGTTCTTCCATCATACATAACTTCTCTACCATATTTTTGGTAACCTAATTCATGAAGTCCATCTTTTATGTTATCTGCAGATACTCCTTCGAATGCAGTAGCATTAACCAAATCACCTTTAGTAGCTGCCCATTTTCCTGCTAATAATTCCATTAATTGACCTATTGTCATACGTGATGGAATTGCATGTGGGTTGATAATTAAATCAGGTGAAATTCCTGACTCTGTAAATGGCATATCCTCTTGAGCAATCAATGTACCTAAAATACCTTTTTGACCATGACGAGATGCAAATTTATCACCTAATTCTGGAATTCTAAGAGATCNCATNTTTACTTTTATCAATCTATGTCCTTCAGAAGTTTCAGTAAATATAACTGAGTCAGCTACACCACTCTCACCAAATCTCATAGATGTTGANGTTTCTCTTCTTTTTTCCATAGGCATATCAAATTCATGTTGACTTTCTAAAAATCTTGGCGGTGAGGTTCTACCAATTATAACTTCTCCATCTTTACCTGAAATTTCAGTTTCTGGTTCAACAACTCCATCCTCGGCCAAATGTTTATACATTTCAGGTGCTTTGAAACCACGAACATCTTCAGATGGTATTTCAAACGCATCTTCTTGACCTCCAGGATATTTTCTTTCCTCAGAGTCATAAGATCTAAAAAATGTTGATCTTCCTAAACCTCTATCGACAGATGATTTATTCATGATCAAAGCATCTTCCATATTATACCCATTATAAGATAAAACTCCAACCACAAAATTTTGTCCTGCAGGCCTTTCTTCAAAACCAATCGCAGTCATACCTGAAGTTCTCACTAAAGGTCTTTGTGGATAGTGTAATATGTGTGCTCTCGTATCTAATCTTAACTTAAAGTTAGATGCGTATAATCCTAATGATTGTTTTGCCATACCGGCCTCGTATACATTACGATCTGACCTATTATGTTCAGGGAATGGAATGAGTGATGCACATATTCCCAAAATTGTAGCTGCTGAAATCTCTAAATGTGTATGCTCATCAGTCAAATCACTTTGATCAATTGCAATTAAACAATTTTCTTCTTCTTCAGCATCTAAATACTCAATTAAACCTTGTCTCACTAAATCTTTCCAATTCATATCTCCATCTTTTACTTTGTTGACATGATCTANAGTTAATTTTGCTCTACCATCTTTTACTACAATTACTGGTCNTCTTACTCTTCCTTGATCTGCATTAATTTGTACTTCATTAGTTATTTCGTAATATGCTACATTTACCTCAGGTGCAATTTGTCGATTTCTTCTTTCGGTTCTTACGATATTCACTAACCTTTCTCCATTATTGTGATAACCAACTAATTCACCATCTAAAAATACTCTTGTCAATTCTCTTCCAGGTGCTTGATCCATTTGTTTNACACCAAAGTCTTTCAAGTCCTCTAAGAGNTATGANGAATCAATNTTTGTTGAAATATATGCTTGNAATGCAAGATTTTTNACAAGTCCACAGTTTGGTCCTTCAGGNGTTTCATTTGGACAAATTTTACCCCANTGNGTAGGATGTAAATCTCTTGCTTCNAAATGTGGTTGGGATCTAGATAGAGGTGAAACTACTCTTCTGAGATGAGATAGTGCAGACATATAATTTGTTCGATCCAATAATTGTGATACACCTGCTTTTCCTCCAACCCAATTACCTGTGGCTAAAGCATGTCTTAATCTTTCTGTAATAACGTCTGCTCTTACTGCTGTTTTCAAAGCACCACCCTTTTTATTNGCATTTCGCTCTAATTGATATTTAATATCACGTGTCAATGATCTAAATGCATTTCTAAATAATAATAATAATAAATCTCCTGCTAAGTTTAATCGTTTACTTGCATAATGATCTTTGTCATCTGCTTCTCTCATACCCGACTCATATTCTAAAACTCTCTGAGCCATTAGACATAAGAAATACGCTTTTTCAATCCTATTTTGTTCTTCATTTCCTAAATGGGGTAATAGATATCTATCTAATACTTGTTGAGTTCTATTCATTCTATATTCTTTGGTTTGACCTACTGCAACTCTTTTACCAATATAATCTAATGCTTCATCTTGAGTTCTTACCTCTTCAGCTTGTAAAATAGGGAGTAGTTTTGTTTGTATTCTAGGATCAGTACCAATTCTTCTAGCAATTTGTCCATCTTTTTCTAATCCCAATGCACGAAGCAACACAACAAGAGATATTTTTCTGGACACTGATGGAAATGAGACTTTAAGGGATCCATCTTTTCCTCTCTCCAAGGTTACTGGAGCTCTAAAACCTTTCATTGTTGAAAACACTTTAGCCAAAGAAGTAGTGGGTTTATTTTTCATCCCCTCAACTAAAATACGATTTGGGGCTAAATCTTCTTGAGTTACTAATACTCTCTCAGATCCATTAACCAAGAAATATCCTCCAGACTCTGCTGGATCTTCACCATGTTTAATTAATATCTCATCACTAGGACTTGCCATGGTTAATCTACAATGATCAGACCTAAGCATAATAGGTAAATAACCGATAAATACATCATCTTCTTCGATATTAGGTTTACCCCCATTAATGGCAATAGCAGTATTTTCTTCAACTTCAAAAATTTGTTTCATCCTTAATTTTAACTCACCTGCATAGGTAATATTTCGTATTCTTGAATCCATTGGCCAAATTTCAGTTCTTGAACCATCAGCTTCTTTCACATAAGGTTCATCTAAACTAATTTTACCAAACTCTACTGTATAATTTGAATCATCAGGACTAATCGCAGTTTCTTCATCCACAACTAATTGTAATCCCTCTCTTACAAAATGATTATAAGAATCAAGGTGTTGTCTAACCAACCCTAACTCTTTAAACATACTGTTCAAAATTACCCAAGCATCGTCACTAGTAAATTTCTCTTCTGACATTAAAAAAAAGGCTCCTTTTTATGGATCTATTCTTGCGCAATCAAGATCCACAATTTTAGTAAAGATTAGTTTAATAAAAGGAAATTGTTAATGACAACAAACATATCAATCCCATATGAAACTACTTATTGATTTTTCAAAGTATATTCATATATTGTATCATTTTATCAATAATTTTTAATTATTAAATAATTAAAAATACCCAAGCTAAATAAATCACTAGTGAGAAGAGAAAACATACGTAGAGATAAATTGCAATTAAGACTGTTTTTCTAAACTTAATGCTACGTTTCTAATGGGTGTGATTTTTTGTCATCTATAAATTCGCTTGATAATGTTATATTCAAAATAAATGAATTAATCCCCAAGAATTCTGGAGTAACAAAAGTTGAATTTGAAGGTCCTGAGGTTGCAATTTATTCAAAAAACATTGATGTTTTATTAGATGATGAAGGATTGATATCCAAAATTGCTCGTACTATAAGAAAACGAGTAGTTATAAGATCTGATCCGTCAATTAGACTTCCATTTGATAAAACTAAAAACATTATTAAAAATATATTTGATGACTTAAAATTGAATATAGGAGATATTGATTTTGATGAAACTATAGGTGAAGTAATTATTCAATTAGAAAGACCATCTCAAGTAAAAAGTAATTCAACATCATTAGTAGATATAACATTACAAACTAAATGGAGGCCTAAAATTATAAGAATCCCTCCATTAAAGTCGAATATTATCCGGACTGTGAGAGGTCTTTTAGCAACTGAAACTAAAGAAAGAAAAGCTGCTCTATTACGAATCGGTAAAATGGTACATCGGGAACCATTATTAGATAATCCAATAATTCGTATTACAGCATTAGGTGGCTATAAGGAAGTTGGACGATCCTCTACATTACTACAAACCGGGGACTCTAATGTCCTAATCGATTGTGGTGTTTCGGTTGGAAACACAGTGCCAACCAATATGTTACCTAGATTTGATTTACCTGAATTTGATGTTAAAACATTGGATGCTGTTGTTATTTCACATGCACATTTAGATCATTGTGGTTTTGTACCATTTTTATTCAAATATGGATATGAAGGTCCCGTTTATACTACCTCTCCAACTAGAGATTTGATGACAATGTTGCAAATTGATTATTTGGATGTTGCAGAAAAAGAAGGAAAGTTATTACCATATTCGAAAAATGATATTAAAAAATCCACCCTACATGTAATCCCTATTGATTATGGGGAGGTCACCGATATTGCGCCTGGTGTTAAATTAACTCTTCACAATGCAGGTCATATTTTAGGATCGGCAATTGTACATCTACATATAGGTAATGGTAAATATAACATTGCTTTTGCACATGATTTCAAATTTGCAAATTCTAGATTATTAGATAAAGCGGCATCAAATTTTCCAAGACTTGAAACATTAGTAATGGAAAGCACATATGGAAATCCTAAGGATATTACTCCTAGTAGACAACAATCAGAAGCATTAATGGCACAAATAATCAAAAAAACAATAGAGCGTGGAGGAAAAATCCTTATTCCTGTTTTAGCAGTAGGAAGAGCACAAGAAATTCAATTAGTAATTGAGAATTTAATGCGAAATGAACAAATCCCTTCAGTACCAATATTTCTCGAAGGTATGATTACAGAAGCAACTGCAATCACTACTTATCATCCAGAATATCTGTCACGACAAATTAGAGAAAGAGTTTTCAAAGAAAATGATAATCCATTCACCTCTTCTTTTTTTCATAAAGTAGAAAGTAATGATCAAAGAGAAGAAATCATCAACGGTCCACCATGTATTATAATGGCCACATCAGGAATGCTGGTAGGTGGTCCAAGCGTGGAATATTTTAAATCATTAGCTCCTAATGAAAAAAATACAATTATATTTGTATCATATCAAGGAAAGGGAACTTTAGGTAGAAAAATAGCAGAAGGTGCAAAAGAGGTTCAAATGAAAGATCAAACTCAAAAGACAATAGGATTGGAAATTAATTTAGACATTCATCAAATATCTGGTTTCACAGGCCATTCAGATAGAAAAGAATTAATTGAATATGCAAAACGAGTTAAGCCTCGACCTAAACAATTTCTGTTTGTTCATGGTGAAGCATCAAAATGCGAAACATTAGCAAAATCTGTAGGTCGAATTGTAATGCGAGAAAGTTTAGCTCCCTCTATAGGTACTACTTTTAGATTATACTAATTTTTTATATTTTTTATATTTCAAAGTTAAACCAATCGTCCTTTAGATAATGCAAATTTTCGATTACTCTCCCATTTTCCATCATTTCCATATCTACTGCATCATATAATGATTTTCCAAAAGCTAAAGCAGCTCCATTTTTTTCCTCTACAATTAATACCAAACTTCCTTCTAAAATATTTTCCTCAATTTTTGTAATTCCAGGTCTCATAATATCCGCTCCATTAGTCACAAAACGAATTGCTCCTAGATCAACGATAATTTTTGGTATATTCATTTTAATTTTTCTCACGATCTTTAAACAAGGAAAATAGAAATCATTTTTTTTAATTAAAACCAAATTTGATCTGTTAACTAAATATCCAACTTCACCTTTTTCATTCAAATATTTAGTAGTTTTACCTTTTTTTGGTAATAAATCATCTAACCCCTCAATCATCTTTCCAATAATTTCAAGAATTTCTTTCCTTTCTCTACTCGATACACTTTCTATCTTAGCCATTTGATCTATATTATTTCCATAAAATTACTTAATTAAATTTTTTTTCAAAGATATTTGCTGATATCTAAATCACATTTCATATTCCATCCAAATCCCAATTAAAATACAATCATGTATTTACAATTATTGCATAGATGGTATCTTTATTAACGTGGAAGCTAACGATGAAATAATTATGGACGGATCAACTCCCGAAGAAAGGCAACCACATTCTGAAGATGAACAACAAGATACTTCCTATCTATTGTCATATACTCGTCATCTTGAAAGACAAACAAGAAGACTAGAAACAGAAAAACAAATAGTTGAAGGAGAAAGACTTCGTCTCCAAAGAGAGTTAAACAATGTCCGTAGTGAACTTGATAGATTAAGAGCACCTCCACTATTCTCAGGAACATTAATAGAATTAGTTTCAGATGATAAAGCAATAGTAAAAAGTTCAACAGGTCCGCAATTGATGGTAAGTGTCAGTTCAAAAATTGATAGGGATCTTCTGAAACCAAATGTAAATGTGGCTCTTAACCAAAGAAGTTTTTCAATAGTAGATATATTACCCCAAAGTAAAGATCCTAGCGTACAGGCAATGGAAATTGAAGAAAAACCAGTTATCGAATATTCCGACATAGGAGGTCTTGAAACACAAATTAAAGAAATTAGGGAGATCGTTGAATTGCCATTGCTCAAACCTGAAGTGTTTGAAAAAATAGGTATTGATCCACCCAAAGGAGTTTTACTATACGGGCCTCCAGGCACAGGTAAAACATTATTAGCTAAAGCTGTAGCAAAAGTTACAAACGCTACTTTCATAAGATTAATTGGAAGTGAATTAGTTCAAAAATTCATTGGAGAAGGTGCAAGATTGGTAAGAGAAGTATTTGAATATGCAGAAGAAAGATCACCAAGTATATTATTTATTGATGAATTAGACGCCATAGGCTCAAAAAGATTAGAACTTGCCACCTCAGGTGATCGAGAAGTCCAAAGAACTCTTATGCAATTATTAGCATCATTAGACGGATTTGAACCGAGGGGAGAAGTAAGAGTAATAGCCGCAACTAATAGACCTGATATATTAGATCCAGCATTACTAAGACCAGGTAGATTTGATAGATTAATTGAAATTTCAGAACCAAATGAAGAAGGTCGAAAAGAAATCTTCAATATACACATGAAAAATATGAATGTCGATGAATCAGTCAATTTAGACTATTTAGTACAACAATCAAATGGCCTATCAGGAGCAGAAATCAAATCATTATGTATCGAAGCAGGAATGTTTGCAATAAGAAATGAACATGAAGTGGTTACAGATCAAGATTTTGTATATGCAATTGATAAACTAAATAATGAACGTAATCCATCTAAAAATCAAATTCAAAGAGATGTATTTGTTTAAAAAATATGCGCCAGCCGGGAATTGAACCCGGATCACCAGCTTGGAAGGCTGAAATGCTAGCCATTACACCACTGGCGCAAAAAAAACATACAACATTATATGTTTCCTAATCGTCATCAGTCCGAGTATAAAATAAATTTGTGGTAGATATGTGAACTACTCATATCAACCAAATACACTTCTTATGTATCTTTCAATATCATTACTTATCCAAAATGCCACCCTATCATGAGTTTTATTTTCAATATTAAACTCATGATCCGCATGATTTATTTTTTTGATATCTGCATGAGGTATCATCATATTAATTGAATTTTTTAATCTATCAAAACTCCCTTGATTAGAATTAGAAGCTTGAATAAATAATGCATCACCCATAACGGCTCCTAACGTTGATGCTTCAACTAACTCAGGTCTATTTGGAGGATATAATGGATAATTTAAAGAAACTATCGCTGGAATTGTATCTGTATCCATCATCATCAATCCCGTTGATCTTATCGCAGTCTTTGAACCAATATCAATACCACCAACTAACCACGTAATATTATCGAATTTTTCTGTAACATATCGCCAAACTGTCAAATAACTTTCATCCAATGTGCCTATTTCATCAACAACTTTAGAATTGTTAATCTTAAATGGGAATCTAAATCTTACTGAACTTATTTTTTTCTCAGATAATTTTTTTGAAATAAATGGTAATATTCCTTTGTCAAAATCATCACGCATACCATGTGCAAGTATCAATCCAAATTTTCCATCTTTAATATTGAGAATTGCATCTAACTCAGGATTGAATTTTATTTTTATTTTTTCTTCCACAGGTATGTATAATATCTTTCTTCTAAAAATTGACTGTTAAGATCCAACATATGTGTTAATTAAATCGATGAAATGTATTAATTATTAATTCACCTTTTCAAACAATTTACACATAATCCATTTATAAATTTCATACAATGGTTACAATATCCTCTCTTGCATAAAAAACATCTATGTTCTATTTTTCTTGAAAAACAAGATCCACATTTTTCAATCATCATGATTTTATATACACCATGCTTGTGTATTATTATCTAAATTAACAAAATACTTAATTGTTTAAGGCAGGTTATATATTTTTTAGCATAAAAATTTTAATTATTAATTAATTAATTAAAATACAAATGAACCCCTTTTTCGATAAAAATAATTTATCTGACAATAATATTCAACCAATAAATCCATCTGCACAATTTGAAAAAGCATCAAGTTACTTATCATTACATCATTCTGATGGTGGAATTACTCATACCATCCACTCAACACCGAAAAATAAAAAAACAAATGACATATTAGTTTTGGTACCTGGATTTATTACAATTACTGATACATGGGATATTTTTTTAAGTAATATTCAAAATGACATCGAATTTTATTATTGGGAAACTCGGGAAAAAGGATCTTTCAAACCTAATGGTTCACTCTCTCTTGAAACATTTTCTAAAGATAGATTAACTTTAGACCTATTTGAATTATTTTCTCTTCTACCTGAAAATAGGAATATCATACTTATCGGAAGTAGTTTTGGAGGCACTATTATTATTGATGCACTTTCTCAACAATTGATCTCACCATATCATACAATCTTAATTGGAGCTAATACCGATTTTAAAGTACCATGGTTTGCAAATATTTTAACAAAAATATTACCCGGTAAACTATTAAGTCTCTTCAAACCACTGGTAAAATTATTCATAAAATATATCATTTTAGACTCTAAAAACGATAAAACCCAATCAGACAAATACTCAAAAGCAATTGATCTTGCAAATTTCACGCATATAAAATATACTGTACTCAATTATCATAATCATCCTCAACTACATTTATTACATAAAATTAAATCAGATATTACTATCATAGGTGCCGTTCATGATAAGATGCATACTATTGAAGAAAGCAATGAAACGGTTAATCTTATTCAAAATTCAAAATTTGTACAATTTGAAAATAATAAGGATACTCATACTATGCCTTTAGTAAACTATTTTACGAATACATTTTTAAGTTAATTCTTATTTTTTACCAATTCTTGCATGATTTCTAAATCTTCTTTATAATCCAAATCTAAGCAAATTTCAGGATGTTCAGAAATCAACATCTCCATTTCTAAATATACCATTTCCCTGAAAAATGGGATTATTTTTTTTCTAATTGATAGTTTCCCAATTAAATATTTTATTGGAGAAATCAAATCGAATTTTAATAATAGCCTAACCATAGTTTTCCTATTTTCCATGATTTTTTCAAACACCTCCATTGTTTTTTTTCTCCTTAATACATCTGGTGAAAATATTGCAAAATCACCAGTTGCATAACTCCCTTCTTCAAAGTTCCTAAATCTTTTATTTGCATGAGGATATTTTTTCAATACTTTTTCTCTTTCTACTAAAGGATAATATAGATCAACTTTTTCAAAATTATTTCCAAATTTGTTTTCTAAATTAATTATATCATCATCAATAATTTCCCCAGTTATTAAAGGCAAATCAGCAGATAATACTATCATATGTCTTGGTAACTCTTTTTGATATATTCCTTCCATATATGAAATTAAATTTCTAAAAGTATCCATTCTCCTCCCTATTGACTCAATAAAGTGAATTTCTTTTCCACATACATATTCAATTTCTGATTGAGTAATACCAACCACAAAAATTTTATCTATTTTTTTAGAATTATCAGCAGCTTCTAATACATATTCAATAATCTTNTTTCCATTAATATCAATTAATGCTTTNTTTGTNACTCCTGCNTTNATTAATAATTCATCCTCTATNTCTTTTGGATTGGAACCTGCCGGTATATATAANGGGNATGTTNTCATATAATACNGANTAATTATTATGATTATAAAATATGTATGATTAATTTAATTCAATTTAATATATTTATTTTGTAGCTTTTTTATCACTATCAGGTAATGATANNGTTGGGNTACCACTTAAAATACNTTGAACAGTACCAGTTAAATCTGCGGGAAATGGTAAAATTACCGTGGATGAGTTTTCAGTAGAAATCTCTTGAATTGTTTGTAATAACCTTAATGTCACACCACCTGATGCTGCCATTATGTTCGCTGCTTCTGCTAATTTTTGCGAAGCTTGCAATTCTCCCTCTGCTAAAATAACTCTAGCTCTTCTTTCTCTTTCACTTTCAGCTTGTTTAGCCATAGCTCTTTTCATATTATCTGGTATTTCAAGATCTTTAATCTCTACTTTGCTCACATCAATTCCCCATTCATCAGATGCCTCATCTAAGATTTCTAATATTTTAGCATTTAATTTATCTCTTTGAGATAATAAATCATCTAAATCTACCCCACCTATGACACTTCTCAATGTAGTTTGTGCTAATTGACTCACTGCATATTTATAATTTTCAACTCTTACTACAGCTTTTCCTGGATCTTCAACTGCATAAAAAACTGCAGCGTTAACTATTGCAGGAATATTATCCATAGTAATCGCTTCTTGTCTTGGAACATCAATAACAAGTGTTCTTTGATCAACCACCACAACTTGGTCTAAAAATGGTATGACAAAAAACAGACCAGGTCCCTTAACTCCAAGTAATCTTCCTAAACGAAATATTACTGCTCTTTCATATTCTTTAACGAGTTTTAGTGAAATAAAGGCTAAAATGGCTAAGAATATAGCTAAAAATACTATAAATCCACCACCACCACCATCATCACTGTTCTGTGCTAATACTGGATTGATAAATCCGCTAATTGATAACATCACATAACTTAATGTCATCATTGTAAATAATTTTGATAATTTCATTTATTCACCTTCAACATATTATTTGCTGATATAACAANATGTGTATCTATACCTATAAATGTATATATTTGGAAATTTAAATTTCCAATAATTAGCCATTGTTTTTCTATAATTTTTAATATTTTATTTCTAAACAAATTAATAATTAAATTCCAATATATTGAAAACATATTGAACACATCATTATATGAATTTGATAGATCCTATCACACTTACTATTTTTCAAAGACGTTTTGAAGCTATCACTGAAGAAATGAGTCATGTCTTACGAAAAACCGCATATAGTCCCAATATAAAAGAAAGGGCCGATTTCAGTTGTGCTATATTTGATAATTGCGGAAATATAATCGCCCAAGCAGAAGCTATCCCTGTACATTTAGGAAGCATGCCATTTGTTGCCAAACCCATTCTCAAAATGTTTAAAAATTTAAAAGAGGGTGATGCAATTGTAACAAATTCACCACGATCAAAATTTGGTGGTACACATTTACCCGATATAACATTATTATCTCCCGTGTTTTTAAAAAATAAATTGAAATATATTGTCGCAAATAGAGCACATCATGCAGATGTAGGTGGATCCACTCCAGGCTCTCTTCCTGCAAAATCATCCGAAATATATCAAGAGGGACTGATAATNCCCCCTGTTAAATTATATAATGAAGGAATTGAAAATGACGCTATCATGAGTATCATTATGGAAAATGTAAGAACGCCATATGAAAGGAGAGGAGATCTTAGGGCTCAATATTCATCATTACAACTTGGTATGAAAAGAATTCATGAATTAGTTAATATTGAACCAAATTGGAATTTTGACAATATACAATCATCTTTGATTAATCAATCTAGAATTGCTACAATTAAAAGGATCCAACAATTGCCAAAAAATAAAGTATCATTCACAGATTATATGGATGATGATGGTTTTGNAAATCGCATAAAAATTACATGTAGTATTGAAATTGCAAATGATCAAATAATTTTTGACTTTACCGGATCATCATCACAAACTCAAGGTAATGTGAATGCGCCACTTTCAGTAACAACCTCTGCATGTTATTATGTCGTCAGATTACTTTTAGGNACATCTATTCCTCGTAATTCGGGTACTTTTGCCCCTATAGTAGTTATAGCTCCAGAAAACACTGTTGTAAATCCTGCTGCCCACCATGCTACATCATCTGCTAATACTGAAACTTCAACAAGAATCGTTGATGTTGTATTGGGTGCATTATCTAAGTTAATTGATGTACCTGCTGCTAGTCAAGGCACCATGAATAATTTAATTATTGGAGGTATTCATAATGGGAATTATTGGTCAATTTATGAAACTATTGGAGGTGGTACNGGAGCAGGTCCAAATGGTCATGGAGTTTCTGCTATTCAATCACATATGACCAATACCGAAAATACTCCAATCGAAGCATTAGAGTTATCTTATCCACTTTTGATTACAGAATACTCAATTCGACAAAATAGTGGTGGCAAAGGTCAGTTCATTGGTGGAAANGGTATAGTTCGAGAGATCAAATTATTAGATAATGCTACTATAAACATACAATCNGANCGACGAAATAGTGTGCCNTACGGATTAAAAGGAGGTCAACCAGGTTCACCTGGAAAAAATATTATNAAATTACCATCAGATGAAGANACTACNCCTGATTATAATAAGTCAAGAGTCTATGTTCAAAATGCACCATCAGGAACAATAATCCGAATTGAGACGCCCGGTGGTGGAGGATGGGGTGCAAGATCTAAATAAATANAATAAATTGCTATATTTTAATTATCAACAACGGTTAGATTTAATATCATTTTCCAAAAATAAGATTTAGTGTCTAAATTTGGTAACCCCAATATTTTCTATGATAAAGCATCAAAGGAAGAATTAAAAACNGATTATTGGGGTTATATACCAAAATCGATTGATGATGCAATAAATTACGTNATAAATAATGACGAAAAAAATGTATTATCAGATAATAAATTNAATCTTCTTTCTACTATCCTNAGAAATTATCATAAAAAATTAGGGATCTATTCAAACAAGTTTGAAACAAATTTAGCAAAATTAAGAAATGGTTCAATAATAACTGGTCAACAACCAATAATTATCGGAGGCCCAGGCTATATCGCCAATAAATTATCGACACTAATAAAATTTGATGATGAATTCCAGAAAAGAAAACATCACCTTTCCCCAATATTTTTCATTGCGGATTATGATGGACTACAAAAGGAAATTTCCAAACAGTATTTTCCCAATCCAATTTCACATAAGGCGTATCATCTAGACTTTCAACAATTTTATGGTGTAGATACAAATACGGCCGTACATTCAACAGCGCTACCACCCGAGAAATACTTTAAGGATTTACTTAGTTCATTCGAGAATAATTTAAATGGTTTCAAAAAATTAATTCCAACAGATAAACGAAAATTGTTTTCAGAACGTTGGGATCATATCAAAACTTTGCTACTCTCATCTTTTTACAATTCAACTACAATCTCTGAATTATTTACCATCATTTGGGGTACAATCACCAATATCATTAATGATTATGGAATAATTTTTTTCCCCACATCAAATACTGAAATAAGGAAATTAATATATTCTGAATATAATCATATAGTCAATCGAATTGATGATTATATCACAAATTACAAATTACAAACGAAAAAATTAGAAAATAATCAATTATCCCCCCCACTTCCGAATAAAGAATCAGATTATTCTCCCTTTATATTAGAATGTAATAAAGATAAAAACCGTTTGCAAACCTCTATACATTATGATGGTAAACATCGAAATGCTATAGGTAAATGTAATTTTTGCAAGAAAACCTATAATTACCCTATTAACAACCTAGAAGATTTTGAAAAAATATCCGAAATAATTGGACCTAGAGTTGATACCTCTCAGGTTGTATTTCAAAAACTATTAAATATTCAACTTAGAATATCTGGTCCAGGAGAAATCGCATATTTTTCTCAAATAACCAGGCCATTGCAAAAAATTGGTTACCAAACCCCAATTTACTACAAATATAAACGTGTATTTTACAATACTTCATGGTTAGAACAATTAGGAAAAAGTATCCACGAAAAAAATGGTAATTCAATTCATCAGAATGTATTATTTCGCATATTAAAAGAAAGAAGCAACTATNTTAAAAAAAATAATATCAACAAAATAAAATTGAATGATCTTGAATTAAATAATTTCTTACAAACTCAATTTAATAATTTGGAAAAAAATAATGATTTAGAAACTTCAAAATATATTGGATGGCAATTTGGTAAATTCAATAAGCAAAAATTTGGACAAGAAGTAAGTTGGAGTTGGTTTGATCTATGCATACAAACTGGNCTATCGGATTATCTTAATACCTATATAAGATCCATAAATATCCATAGTTACCCTGGTGGTATNAATTACATTAATTCAATGTTATAAAATATTTTCATAAACATCTTCATATTTCTTTACAATTATTTCCGGTGTAAATTTATCTAATATTCGTTTTCTTGAATTTTCACCATATCTACGTCTTTTGTCTTCATCTTCTATCAAATCCCTTAATTTATTCGTACCATCTACTAAATTACCTGACTCATATAAATTTCCATTTTCATTATTTACACATATTTCAGGTATTCCCCCTACATTTGGTGCAATAACAGGTGTTTCACATGACATCGCTTCTGCAATAGTTAAGCCAAATGACTCTATTTTACTAGTTGACCCTAAAATAGATGCTTTTGCAATTTGTATGGGTATGTCATTTCTAACTCCTAAAAATTTCACTTTATCTCTAATTTTCAAAGCTTTAGCTTTTCTCATACAAATGGGATAGTCAGGACCATAACCAATAAGATCTAAATTCCAATCAGGAAAATCTTTACTGACCCCAGCAAACATTTCTAACATAAACGGTAATTGTTTAATGGGTCTAAAATTAGATGCTTGAATTATAGATTTTCTCCTTTCTTCTCTCAATGGTTTAAACTCACTTGGATCAATAAAATTATGAATCGTTCTAACATCCTTAGAAAGATCAAAAATATTTTTTGTACTTTCCGCAAGGAACTTTGATACAGACGTAACACAATCTGAATTTTCTAAAGCCATACCAATTATTGAATTAAATTTTTTACTCTTTCCNAAAGTATGTGTATCTGATCCATGAGTAGTTGAGACTACTTTTACCCCTGTTTTCAACTTAGTTAGATATGCAACAACTGCATGAGGTAACGAATAATGTGTGTGTACAACATCAATATCATATCTCTCAACAATTTTAATCATTTTCTCCGCCGCTGTAATTGTGTAAGGGGATCCTATGTCTTTAAATAAAGCATAATCTAAATCATCAACTTTATGAAATTTNACTCTGTTNTCTACATTTTTTTNCTTTAAATGAAATGGCTCATCATTCGCCATAAAATGAACATCATAATCTCTNTTATCCAATTCTAAGCCTAGCTTTGATGCTATTAATCCACTCCCTCCAATAGTAGCAAATCCNGAAAGTAAGATTGAAGTCATTACCAANAACTTNGATAAATTAATAAATAAAAAATGTCATAATGCACCCATTATTTTTCTCAAATAAACTTGTTACAGTGGGTAATTTTTAGACTATCATAACTTTTTAAGAATAATGAATTACCCTACTTTAATGACTATTTTCGCTCATCCAGATGATGAAACTTTTTCCGCAGGTGCAACCCTCGCAAAATATGCAAAACATACTAATGTTTATGCAGTCTCTATAATAAAAGATCCTAAACGAGAAGAAGAATTTAATCGTGCATGTAAAATATTAGGAGCAACTCCAATTCAATTAGAATTCAAAAAAATATCATCTTGTAATTTTTATAAAATTAAAAGAAAAGTAGAAGATCTCATCAGAGAATTTAAACCAAAACAAATAATAACCCACGTCGATTTCGATTATCATCATGAACATAAAAAAGTAAGAAATATNGTAGAAGAAGCCATTGAATGGGTTAGCCATACCACATCTGATAAAGAAGCATTTCAGGTCTCAAGTTTATGGGGCGCCGAGACAACAGTACTTATTCCCGTGCCAGATATTCATATTGATACCACAGATACTCATGANGATAAATTAGAAGCAATAAAAGTATATGAAACTCAATCACACAAAGGNGGTNAAAATTTCTATTCCAAATTTCATCATTCAAAATCAATTTTGAGAGGAGTACAATCATCAACCAATCANGCAGAAGCTTTTCAAGTAATTCCAATTAAATTAACAGGGTCATTTAAACCCATAAAAGTGATGGATCAATTCCCTTATTGATAATCCAATATGTCTGATATTACATCTTTAAAATTGTCTGAATAAAATACTAATTCTGATTTTTCAATTAACCCTTGGTGAGCAGGATTTATAGCATACCCCTTCCCTACAATTTCAAACATATCAATATCATTGTAATCATTACCAATTGCAATACTATTCTCTAAATCAATTTCATATTCCTTAGATAGCCTTTTGATTAATTTTGATTTTTCACCCACAACCATTTCTATTGTTCCATTTACTAAACCATCATGTTCACCTATAATATTTGAATATGCAAAGTCCGCATCTATTAACCTCTTCACTTCATCAACCATTATACTTATCCCCCCACTTATAAGAAACGTTAGATATCCAGCATCTTTTAATTTATCAATCCCCTCTTTCACCTCTTCAATCAAATTTGGAGGGTTTAATGCTTTATGTATGTCTTCAATTTTTCTACCTTTCCACAACGCCAAATCTAACTCTGCCCATTGTTGATAAGTTATTTCACCAGAAAAATATCTCGATGAATGATCCTGCATTTCATCTTGCAAACCAAAATAATTGTGAATTTTCTCCCAACTAGCTTCACCAAAAGTAACCGTACCATCAACATCAATAAAAGCTGCTTTTTTCATATCTTATGGTAATATTCATAATTTAATAAATTTCTCATCTTTTGATTTTATTGATTTCAGTGTTTATTACTTCTAATACTTTTTTCTTTATAGTACTATATGGCTTAAAAGGCAAAAACCATAAACACATATTATGGTGTGATACCTTATTTTCTAGTCCATCTAATTCTATCAATATTGATCCATCTAATTTTGAGTCTTCAATACTCACCACTCCATCATTTGGTATCACTTTTTTCTCAATAAAGGTTGATTTTATCAATTTCAAAATACTTTCATCCGAAANTTCCTCATTNATATCNTCACTACTTTTCAACTCATTTTCAATTTCAATCATATCAATATCATCATCATTNAGATCCATTATTTTTGTTATATTATCTATTTTATTCCAAGCATAATTAGTCAAATAAAAACTGTTTCTGGTTCCAATCATTCTATAATGTGGAAAATCCTCTACATAATTAGGATCTTCATTTAACCAATTTATGAATTCACTATTTGGACTTAATTGTTTAATTTGTGTAGAACCTCCCTCTATGTCGATTTTTTTTATACTTTTCAAATTCAACCCCACTCTATTTTTTATTTTTTTAATTATTTCATTTGATAATCCTACTCTCCGTAAATAAAACATGGAGTGAATATTATCCACTATGCTGGCCATTGCAATATTAGTCAATTTAGTTCCTTGATTAGGACTAGCTAATTGAATAAGACATGTAATCTTGGGAGATTTTCTACCTAACCAATTATCTTTATTTTTTGCTATTACGGATTTATATAACGCTCTCCAAACTACCCCTCCNAAAGAATGCCCNACTAACATTAAATGAGAAATATTTTNATTCAATTTTAATATCAAATCACTTAATACGTTCGCTATTAAAGTATTATCTAAATTGATATCATTCTCTTTTATGTTTATTATTGGAGTAGAAACAAATTGACTCTCACTTAAAATCTTTAATCTTGGTCCGTATAAAGATAAATTCAATACTTGATCAAATAATTTGGTTTTATTAAACTCTTGCTCAACACTCTTCATAAATAAAGGAGATGAATAAAATCCATGAAGTAATACTATTCCAATTTTAGTCATTATAATCAAGTTAATTTTTATGATATACAAAACTAAACAAATTTGAACATTTCTTTTGCTTCATTTGCTCTAATTTTATGATTTATCATTGGTCTTGGGTAGTTTAATTCCTCTAATGGTCTTTGTATTTCTAATTTATGTATAATCTTAGGATCAATATGGCTTAATTCACTAATATATTTTTTAATATATTTTGTATCTTTATCAAATTTTTTTTGTTGTGACCATGGGTTGAAAATTCTAAAATAAGGTTGCGCATCCGCTCCTGTCGAAGCAGCCCATTGCCAATTACCATTGTTCAACATTATGTCATAATCTATAAGCTTCTCCGCAAAATATCTCTCTCCCCATCGCCAATCAATATGTAAATCTTTAACCAAAAATGAAGCAACAATCATTCTTACTCTATTATGCATGTAACCTGTAGTATTTAATTGCCGCATGCCAGCATCAACTATAGGGAAACCAGTTTCTCCTTTTTTCCATTTTTCAAATTCCTCATTATCATTTTTCCATCTAATATTTTGGTACTTTTTATTAAATGATTTTTCGAATACATATTCAAAATGTATCGCTAAATATGTGTAAAAATCTCTCCAATATAATTGTCTAATCAAATCATGATCTCTACCAAAATTCTCACAAATGAATTCATAAACTTCCCTAATGGAGAGACAACCCAAGTTTAAATATGCTGATAATCGAGTAGTTCCATCAATATCAGGGAAATTTCTTATTTCACTATACTTTTCAAAATTAATTAAATTATTCAATAAAACTAAACCTCTTTCTCTTCCACCATTTTCAAATAAAAACAGCTTTTCATTATTATCACTTAATTCAAATAATTTACTTTCATCAATTCTTAAGTTTTTATTATAATAATTAGTGTTATCATTTTCTTTCATTTTCTTCACTTGATATGTCATTGCCGATTTATAAAAATAAGTGAATATTTGATATCTTTTTCCACTACCAGAATATATTACTTCAGGATTTACTAGCACATAATCTGAATATTCTAAATAATCGACCCCTAAATTAACACAAAAATCATTAATACTATTTTTTCTTGTTTTTGCATATGGTGAGTAATCTTTATTCTGGTAAATTGCATCAATCTTAACTTCATTAAAAATATCATTCAGTACCTCATTCAGACTCCCTTTGAATAAATATAAACGTCCTCCCATTTTCTCTATTTCTGTTTTTAAATCAATTAAACTATTCTTCAAAAATAATTTATATTTTGAATTATTCTCTAAATCGATATTAGCATCATCAAAAATATATGTGCACATCACATTATTAGAGTTTTCTAATGCATTAATTAGTGCAGTATTATCCCTTAATCTAATATCTCTATTGAATAAGAATAAACTTAGATTAAATCTTTTTTCCATGATTTTAATACATGTTAATTTTATATAAATAATACATTATAGATAATTTTACCTTTTATAACCATATTTGGTATATATTTGCTATCTTGTTTCATAGGTCTGAAATAACAATATTTTATTAACAATTTATAATATGAATAATTCTATTAACATTAAATCATATTTACTTAGTTCATTCTTTATAATCATACTGACATTGCATATAACTCCAGTAGAGTCAAATAGCATAAGACAATCATCTACGATTGACATAGAAAATATTGAAAATTTGATGATCGAACAGGTCAATATCGGTCCAAGACATCCTGGATCACCTGGTTCATTAGTATTCAAAAATTGGCTCTTTAATCAAACAGACTCATCATGGGATATTGAAATTCAAAAATTCACCCATTTAGATACCGAAGTTAATAATTATTTTATTACTCATTCAACTTCAATATCATGGCCAAAATATATTTTTGGTGCCCATTATGACTCAAGAAAAGTCGCAGATAAGGATGAATTATACCCTCATTTACCAGTACCGGGTGCAAATGACGGTGCATCTGGAGTCGCTGTAATTTTAGAAATGTTATCTCATATCCCCTCCGATTATAAGAATCAAACTGGATTTATCTTATTTGATGCGGAAGATCAAGGTAGTGGTGGAATGGAAGGGTGGGATTGGATCATAGGATCTGAATATTTTGTCTCGCAAATGTCAGATGAAGAAATTTCATCAACTGAATTTTTCTTATTATTCGACATGATCGCAAATGACGAATTGACCCTAAGATATGAAGCAAATAGCGATGACTTACTTAATGAAGAAATTTGGAATATTGCTCATTCCTTAGGTTATCAAAACATATTTGAAAAAAAAATAGGTGTTTCTATCATTGATGATCATCGTCCATTTTTAGATGTAAACATACCTTCTGTCAACTTAATCGATTTATTAGGCTATCCCGAACATCACACTATTCATGATACAATGGAAAATGTTTCTCCGGAAAATGCAGCAATAGTGTTAGATGTAGTACTTGAATGGATGAAATCAACCTATTGGGTAGGTGGTACACCAACATCATCTATGTTTTATAATTCTAATACTTCAGAAACTTCTATCTTTATCCCAATAATAATTTTTACCTTATTGTCCTCTAAAATACTATCTCGAAAATATCTCTTGAATAATTTAAATTGAAGGAACATTAGGGCGATAACCAATCTTATCTAATATAATTTTGTCATAACCATATGATCTTAGTTTTTCACGTATCTCATCAATCATTCGTGTGTTTTTTATTAAAATTAAATCTTCTTTCATAAATTCAATTCTAGCTATATCTTGCCCATCATCTCTTACTCTTATACTTTTCAATTTAAACTCACTCTTTATGAAATCTTCAGATTTAGCTACCCTACGTAATCCTTCCTTTGTTATCTCCACTCCGGTTTTAAATCGTGATGCTAAACATGCCGTTGCAGGTCTATCAAATGATATCAATTCATTTATTTCTGCAATCCATCTTACTTCCTGTTTAGTTATTTTTGCAATAACCATGGGGTTCACAACTCCTTTCTCAAGTGTTGCCACATGTCCAGGTCTATGTCCTTTGAGATCACTATAATTTGTGCCTGAAATTACTAAATCAAAATTTCTATCTTCTTTTATCTCATCTAAAAATTCATGTAAAACTTGCTTACAATAATAACATCTGTTCTCAGGATTTCTTTGATATTCATCAGAATAATCAATTTCATTATATTCTATCACCTCAAGAGATATTCCTAATTGTTTTGCTTGTTTTACTGCAAAATCTTTCTCTCCAATCCCAACTGAAAGTCCATCTTGCATCACCAATAAGACTTCTTTTGCATATTGACTTGCTAAAAAACTGACTACAGAAGAATCAACTCCACCTGAAAAAGCAACTAAAATTTTTTTACCATGCAATAAATTTTCCACTATTTTAATTTTCTTTTGAATCTTTTCTAAATTAAAAATTTCTAATTCCATTTATATTACTTCTCTACTCTTTTTCTTAAATTAACAAGTATAACTAAATTTGTCATTATGAATACCGTAAATTCTTTTATTCCTGCATTTTCTGAGACTGTCGTGGCTTCAGTGGTATTGAGCATCTGCTCGGAAGTACTACTTTCCTCATCCATGGTTGATGTTATTGAATTACTTTCACTAACATCCGTAATTTCTGTTAGATTAAAAATTGGTTCCTCAATATAATTAGATAAATCCAAATTCACATCTACTGAGGTATGATCTGACCCCAATAATCCATTTTTGGTATCACCAGTAGTACTATCTAAAATTAAGTCATCAAAATGCTGATTTACAAATATATAATCTATTCTCGAATTACAACAGGCAATATATGTTATGTCTTTTGTTCCCATTTCCTCTGCTACATCCACAAACCTATGAATTTTTGATGCAGAAACATGGTCGGGATTTAGTACCATTTCAATAGGTTCAGTTCCTAAATCATTATCAGGATCTTGACTATTTGGATCTACATCATCTGGCGACTCTGCATTGAAATCTCCCAAATAAATAATTGGTACATCTCCCAAATCATCCATATAATTTAACATACTTTCTTGTTGTTCATATCTTTCATTCCAATTAGATTGCCCACTACAACAACTAAGATGAGTTCCAATAAAATTCACTTCCCATCCACCAATATCTACAACAGAATGCAGAAATGGTAAAGGTATAAACACAGAACTCCCATCATCAGCTTTTAAATTAGAAAGTTTAGTATTTGAAGTAATATCATATCTTGATAGTATTGTAATACCATTCCAAGCATTTGTAATATCTTGCATGGTATAACCTTGATATTCTATCTCATCAAAAAAGTAATCATTCAAATCATTAATTGTTTTATCCAACAAAGCATTGTTTTCATCATCAAAATCCCCTGTTTCTACTAAAACTATAATATCCGCATTTTCTTCTATCATTACATCAAACCATTCTTCAAAAACTCCACTCTCCTTAATATTATACGTCATTATTTTAGGATCTTCCTCTAAAAATGGTTCAAATGATTGTAGAACATTATATTTGTTTGATACAGATGCAACATTTCCTCCAATATCAGTAACTTCGGCTTTAACAGTATATATTCCATCTGAATATTTTGTTGTGTCCCAAAGAAAGTCAGAAGTATCTGAAACTTTTATATCGTTAATAAACAATTTATATTCATCAATACCAAATGCATCGAAAGCATCAATTTCAACATTAATTTCTCCCTTGAGAAATGCTTTATCATGTGGATAATTTATTTCTACAGTTGGTGCAATTTTATCCTCCGCATTTAAATCTATTTCACCTGCTTCTTCAATTGTCTTTTCCCTTAAATAAGCTAACGAATTATGGAAAAAATCAATATCTCCAAAACTGGTAGCACCATAATCAAAATCTGCCCATAAAGTAGTCCCTACTGTAATTATTCTATCCTTTAAATCTCCATTATTTACTTCCTCATAAACAATTAAAGGTATTGTATCTCCTCCTTCACCATCATCAGTATCATCAAAGATTATTTCAGGTTCATTTCCATTCTCATTCGACTGATATGCTTCTTTTTCTGCATATACCATTACATCACCATTTGTTCCCGGATTTATTGAACTTGGACTGAAGAAACCAATTGTATTTAGCCCAGAAAATATAGATGGATAATCNTCNTCATTAAAATTATCCGAGTCCACATACCANGGATTTGGTACATCTGTATCAGTNGTNTATATGTTATCATCTTGNGTCTTTACAGTGGATCCTAGTTCTGATAATAAAGTATTCATCGAGTCATATTTTGGTTCAGAAAAATCTCCTCTNGATGCTAAAATTATATTTCTAGATCCATCTTCAAACCAATTAAAAATGGCTGTCCTCTCTGCTACACTGAATACTTTCATTGGAGCAGAAATTACCAANTAGTTTGCAACTTCTACCGCATCAATAAATGAATCATATTCAGATGAATAAAAAACAATGTAACCTAAACTTTCTAATTCATTTTTTATCAAATTCATACTGCCATCTGTATAATCATTATCATGTAAATCATCAACGATTACAACTCCCATAGGTTGATCATCCTCATTAGCATATATATTTACATCAATTTCGCTGCTTAGCTCTTCAAAGTTAGATCTCCCATCTGTTATAAATAATGTAGAAGTTAAAACGAATAATGTAAAAAACATCACCAGTTTAAGAAAATTGTTTTTCATAATTTCAAAAAATTATATTATTGATAAATATATTCAGAAACAATTATTCNCATAACTATCTTACGATAAAATTTCTTCAATATTCTTACAAAATATCTANGTATTACACTAGTAGTTCTAGAACATATATCTTTAGAGGACATCTGAATATATATGGGAGAAATATTTAATCAAATGNTTACNGTTTTTAATAAATTAGGNAATGTAAANCCAANNCCTATTAAATTCAAAAATGGCAAAAATTCAAAATTTTCAGGAAAAGTATCATCCAATTTAGGTACATCAGTAATTAATCTAGGAATACTTCATTATGATTGGAATCGAAGTATTGGAGTTGANAAAATTAATCAAGCTATTCAACANACCGAGCAAGCTGGCCTTGATGGCACATTAATGGTCGCAAATCAATTTTCAAAATCTGCAATTGAACAAGTCTACAGAATAAACTCATCCACAACCAAACGAATTTTCCTTTACGAAACAGAAGAAATCGAAGCTGCTTATCAATTAATAAGTGTAAATTAAAAAATACTATAAAATAACTGATGAGTTTCTATCTAACCATAAATCAAACTCTGAATGTTTTGTTATATCTCCAATTCTATTAACTTGTCTAAATGCGTCAAAAGCCTCTTTTACTAATACCACCGAATAATCTGAAAATTTAGTTTGCTCAAATTGGGCCACATAATTGAAAAATCCATTTACTCTTTTTTCATCAGTATTAGTCAATAAACTCTTAATCAAACTACCCATCATTACATATTGTGCATCAATATTTTCTGGTAGATCATAAGGCTCTCCATTCAAAATATCNTCGGGATTTGGAAGTTCATCTCGATANTTTAAAAATGCNAAAAATTGTTGACTAGCACTAACTCCTATTGTGCCTGCAACTGTACTTAAGTATAAATTTATATCTTCATTTCTCAGAGATCTAAGTTTTGAAACAAAAGCCCATGATCTGGGTGAAGGAAATGCGACATCATTTTTCTTTGGATTAAAACTCAGTAATAATTCAGAATGTATTTTCAAAAATGAAATTATCATNGGATCTATATNATTTTTCCAACCCCAACTNGTCCACTCATCTAATTTGGGGACAATTTCTAAATGTGTAAAACGATTAGCTAACGCAGTTGGCAATCTATATGCAACTGATCTATCATTAGTTCTGTTACCTGCTGCGATCACAACCCAACCTTTGGGTAATTCATAAGTTCCTATTTTTTTATCTAANACTAATTGATANGCAGANGCNTGTATAGATGGNGCNGCTGCATTTATTTCATCNAAAAATAANATNCCAGGAGGGCTATCNNCTTTAGGTAANAAATCCGGGGGAAGCCATCTTGCAATTCCATTCTCNTCATCAACAGTGGGTANACCTCGTAAATCNATNGGATCTAATAATGGTAATCTTATATCTACNAATTCTATTTGTTTTTCGTNGGCTAATTGTTTGACTAAATCTGATTTTCCCACTCCNGGCGGCCCCCACAAAAATACTCCTTGNCTNAAGTTATTACCANTGGAATTTGAAATTTCATTGAATATCGAACGCAATATTTTTTTTGCGGACTCAACACTTGTAGACGGTAAATTAGATATATTTTCAGTCATTATTATCACCACTACGTATCTCTTAATTTTCCTAAATAATCATCGATATCGCTCTTAAGATCTTTATTCATATTTCTATTTAACAATTTATTAATCAAACCCGATCTTTGAATTATCGGTATCGCAATCGCTCCACCTGATACTCCGATAATTATGTAGCTTAATGTATCTAAACCTTCTTCCTCACTGTCAATAATTATTTCATTTGTGACATTAGATATTACTTCACTTGCATTAACATCTTGGCCTTTGTAACCTATAAATTCATCAGGAGGAGGTAAAATTGTTTCAGGCAAATCTGCTCTTATAATATAACCATCAAATAGATACCCGCCTACAAAATTGTTACTTTTAGGGAAATCATTCAAATTAAATGTATTCCCAACAATAATGACTTTATTATCTTCATAAAAACAGGCATGAAAAACATTTTCTACTCCACTTGAACCAAATAAAACTGACCAAGCTAATCTGCCATCAGGGGCAAATTTAGCAATAAAAACATCGGATGGCGGGTCACCATCAGAATATACAATTCCTTGATTTAATCGCATCTCATCATTATTTACTCCAAATATAGGATATGATGTTGATTTGGTCTCTCCTATCATAACTAAATAACCATCACTTGTCAAATGTAATTCAATACCTCTATCAATATTATTGCCTCCAAAGAACGTAGAATAAATTAAATTCCCATTTTGGTCTAATTTGACAAATATCGCATCTGAATATCTTCCAATTCCATCATTCAATTCATCATCTTCACCATCTTTTACCGGAAAATCATTAGATACAGAAAATCCAGTAAGATATACATTGTCTTCGTCATCAATTACGATAGAATCAATCCAATCTACATAAGTTCCACCCAAAAAAGTTGAATATATCAATTCACCATCTGATGAAAACTTGGTAAAAAATCCATCAATCTGTCCATTATGAGTATCATCAATTGCTCCCTCTGTAATTGGAAAGTCTTCAGATTTGGTTAATCCCATCATAATTATTTCATTTTTCTTATTTATGTCAAACGTATAATCATTATCAATCTCAGTTCCTCCCATTTGTGTACTAAATATTATTTCAAAGTTCGGGTTTAATTTGGCCAACATTGCCGTAGGTCTATATTCACCTACAGGGATCCGATCAATTGCTGCATTAACTAAAGGGAAATCATTAGATTTTGTATTTCCACTTATGACTATATTTCCATCACTGTCAATTTTTGCTTCATGTATCCCGTCTAAATACGTCCCTCCAAAATAAGTTGATTTCAACAAAGCACCATCCTTATCAAATTTAGCAATAAATGTAGATTGTATATCACTAGGTGTTGTTCTGCTTGCATTTAATAAGGGGAAGTCAAACTCACTTTCAGTCTGTCCAAATAATATAATTTCTTGGTCCGAATTTATTACTATAACATCAATTTCATCTTTTTCTTCTCCACCAAAATATGTAGACCAAATAATATTTCCCTCATTATCATATTTCGTCAAAACTATGTCACCTAAACCATTATATGATCTATCCCAAGCATTTTCCGTGATATTAAATTCCTTGTAATCATCATCTCTATCATACAATGGTCCCCCGTAAAACCATGGTCTATTCATAGACTCAATATAAAATACATTTGACCCCACATATACATTTCCTTCATCATCAACAGCTGTCGCCATAAGGTAATCCTCACCGTCAGAACCAATGACATTACTATAGTCAAAATCAACTCCTTCTGAAAACGTAATACTATCTTGCCCTTTTATGATAGTAATTTGTGTAAAAAAGTTTAATAATAAAAACAATAAAATAAAATTAAGTAGTAAATTACGTTTCACATTCTTCGAGATATTTAGATAGTTATAAGACTATATAATGAGATAAACAAATATTTTTTTTCTCTTACTTCTGATTTAATGAATAATTCATGATTGTTTCTACTCTCTTTAACATATCTGAAAAATCAGGGACATCTCCTTCTAATATTCTAGCATTATCATGTATTTGGAGGATCAAAGGCTCAATTCTTTCATCTTTGGTATCTTTTTCAATTATATTATTTAATGTAATAATAATTTCATTCTCAGGGTTCAATTGTAAAACTTTACCCATCATTGGTAATCCTAAGCCTGCATTACCCCCTTGAGCGTCCATTATTTTCATCGCTCTTTGCAAATTTGAATTAATACCACCAGAAGGAGTCACTAATCTTGCCATAGAGCCCACTAATCTATCAGACATTTTGACATCTCTAACTCGACCTCCCAACACATCAACCATTTTATTTAGTAAAGGTGCAAATGGCCCCTCTTTTAATTTAGTTTCTTGCTCTTCTTCATTATCACTATTTGATGCTGAATCTCCATCTTCATTTTCTTCTCCACTTTCTTCTTCATCTTGATCAATGAGGAAAAATTCTTTTTCATGATAATCTGTTAAATGCATCATTAGAAAACTATCAATTGGTTCTCCTAATAAAAGAACTTCCAATTTATTTTTTTCATAATATCCTAAGTGAGGTGAATTTTTTAATAAATCATACTCTAAACCAGTCAAATAATATATCTTTTCCTGATCCACTTCCATTCTCTTTACATAATCCTCTAAACTAACAGAACCGTCTTTACCATTCTCATCAGTTGAATTAAATCTCAATAACTCTATCAATCTTTCTTTATGTTTGGCTTCTGAAGCTACTCCCTCTTTTATAAATGCCCCAAATTCTCTCCATAATAACATATAATCAATAAAACTTTCAGGCTTCTCATCCTCATCAATTAGTTTTTGTGTTTCATTTGCTATATCTTCTAATTTTTTTATGATTTGTTTTGTCAAATATTTTTCAATTGTCCTAGTAGCTCTTGTGGATTGTAATACTTCTCTTGATACATTTAATTGAAAATCTTCACCATCAACAACTCCTACAATGAATCTTGACCATTCTGGTAAAAGATCTTTATTATATTCATTAATCAATACTTTTCTGTTATAAAGTGTTAATCCCCATTTATCATTTGTCATACCAAAATTTTGAGGCTTAAACGAAGGAATGTACAATATTGCTGAGAATTGTATTGGTGACTCCACTCTAACATGTATTTTTGCTAAAGGAGTTCCTGATTGTCCAAGGTATCTATAGAATGCATCATATTCTTCTTCTGTTACCTCATCAGGACTCTGTCTCCAAATTGCTTTTTGTTCATTTAATATTTCATCTTCTTCTTCCTCATCTTCTTTTATAAGCTTAATCGGAAACGCAACATAATTGGAATATTGTTTTATTAATTGTTTAATTCTAAATTCTTCTAAATATTCACTTTCATCATCTTTTATGTAAAGAATTATTTCGGTACCTCGTTCATTTTTGTCTATTGTTTCTATGCTAAATGAGTCCTCTCCGTCAGAGCTCCATTTCCATCCTGTTGACTTTGTAGATATGCCTTTAGTAACTACCTCAACTTTATCTGAAACTAGAAACGCAGAATAAAATCCCACACCAAACATCCCGATTAATTCGGAGCTATCATTTTCCCCTTCCTCTAATGCTTTTAGGAAATTCTCCGTACCTGACTTTGCAATAGTTCCTAAATTTTCCATTAATTCTTTTTTCGACATACCAATTCCACTATCCGAAATGGTTAAGGTTTTATTTGTTTTATCTATACTAATTTTAATTTCTAATTCAAGATCTGGATCTAAAATTGTATCAGAAGTCAATTTTTTCAACCTTGCTTTATTCAATGCATCAGATGCATTCGAAATTAATTCTCTCAAAAATACCTCTGATTGTTGATATAAACTATGTGTAATTATTTTTAAAACTTTATTTGTTTCTGCTTTAAATGAAAATTTTGTATTCTCGCTCATTTTATTTCTCTCCTAATATTTTATTTCAAATCTCCTATTTATACAATTAGTTATTTTTTCAAACCAATTTAATATCATAAGGTAAACTCAATCAAGGTTTCCAAAGATCAGGAGTTCTTGGAAACATTATCGCTTCTCTTATATGAAATACTCCCGTGATCCATCTGGTTAGTCTTTCAAGTCCCAAACCAAATCCTGCATGTGGAACTCCACCATATCTGAACATACCTACATACCAATCAAAATCTTTAGGATCCATATTTTTGGCCTTAATTCTATTAATTAATCGATCTGCATCATTTACTCTTACTCCCCCACTAGATAATTCTCCAATTCCTTCTGGAGCAATTAAATCTAAAGATCTTGTAATTTTTTCATTTTCAATGGTAGTCTCATAATACATCCCTCTTAATTCAGTAGGAAAATTAGTTATGAAAAATGGTTCAGTATGTGTTTTTGATAATAGTGTTTCTGCAGGAGTTGATAAATCACCTTCAGGTTCGATCCCTCCATTTTTCTCTACTAATTCTCTGCCCATTTTTTTAGCCTCTTCAAATGGAATTCTTTTTAATGGTAAACTAGGTACTATCAGATCTTCTCTTCCTAATTCTTTCAATTCAACTTCACAATTTTCTACAACATATTTGACCACATGGTGAATTAATTGTTCTTGCACCTCCATTATAGTCTCATCATTACCAAACGCAATTTCAGTTTCTATTTGGTGAAATTCTACCACATGTTTGGGGGTTCTTGACTTTTCGGCTCTCCATGACGGAATTATTCCAAATACTTTTTCATGCGAATGAATTGCGGCTTGTTTATAAAATTGACATGATTGCGCTAATACTCCTTTCTCTCCAAAGTAATCTACTGGAAACATTTCAGCTCCACCCTCAGTAGAAGCTCCTAAGATATAAGGTGTAAATATCTCATAAAAATTATTTGATGTATAAAACTCCCTAACTGCTTTAGCAATTTGTGATTTAATTTTGAATACAGCAATTGCCTCTGGTCTTCTAATTGATAATTCTCTATGCTCAAATATTGTATCAATTAGAGTCTCGGTTTTTTTTGCTGACAAATCGATTGGTAATGGCTTCGAAATGGTATGTATTGTTATTTTTTCAGGTTTTAATTCAGCTCCTGTCATTGATCTCTCATCTGCAACAATTTTACCCCCTACAGATATTGATGACTCAATTGTTAATTTTTTAGCTTTCACCCATAATTCTTCTGAAACCTCATCTTGCTTTAATACAATTTGTGCAATACCTTCACCATCTCTTATTTTTATAAATATTATTTTTCCTTTGTCTCTTAATACAGTTATCCATCCTGCAATAATTGCAACTTCACCTTCATTCTCAACATTAATTTCATTTGTATAATGTGTTTTGTACTTAGGATAAGTTCCTAACTTACTTTTCTTCATATATATTATATAATATCTTTAATTAAAAATTATTTTATATAATCATCCCTCTCTATTTTCTAAATATTAAAATTTAATTTTTTATTTTTATTTTCAAATTAAATCGGAAGAACTACAGACCTTAATAATAATAAAATGTTTCGTGTTAATTTTTTGCTATCATCCTTATCATTCAATATGAGATACATAAATATAGAAATAGAATATATAATTAAAACTCCCCAAAATATCACGTATCCGCTTGGGTTCATAATCAAACCTAATAGACTCCCAGAGCTCATAATAATTCGAACAAAATTAATAGATCTCAAATTTGCTAATTCTAATATTAAATTAATTACTAATAATAACTCTGCAAAAAACATAGTACCATTTGCATATATAAAATTATTCGAAATATTTCTATTACTTAATGCTTGGTTAAAACTCAATTGACTTTCTTCATTAATCTCCAAACCCAAAATTAATTCTATCATAACCAATACAGTAATTTTGAAAATAATGATAATTATCCCCAAAATTAACGATCTTGTTCCAAAAATATCTAATCTTAACTCTGTTGAAATATCAAATACATATGAAAGTCTACTTATTAACCATATAGAAAAAATTAATATTATTCGAAAAGAGAAAATAATTAATTGTATTCTTTTTTTTGACAATTCTAACACTTTATATCACATTTTCTTTTTTATTTTCATTCTCTTTTTCCATATTTGATAAAATGAAATTAGTGTTACATAGCCGATAAACGAATTGAAATTTGACTCTTCAGTAACTGTTATTATTGAAATAATTTCTGATGATGTAATTTTAATCTCACTTACCACATCTTTCAAAGGATCATAAGATTGTCGAATGATAGTGGCATTATATTCTAAAATTTCGGTTGAATTTATGTTCTCTCCTAGGATTATACTTCTGTTAACGGTTGCGCCTGCAAAAAATCTCATTAACATCCCATCTGAAGAATTATATGTTGATTTAATAGTCGCTGACACATCTAAAACCGTTATATTATTGTTTATATTTTGTAATCCGTCACTAATATTTATCCCAAAAAAATTC
>PBWW01000022.1 GCA_002728275.1 Candidatus Heimdallarchaeota archaeon | reverse complement strand
TTTTCTGTCACAAGATTTGGGAGAAGAGTGAGTGAATTATATTTAGATCCTTTATCAGCTAAAGTTTTGAAAATGGGTTTAGAAAGTAGTAATCAAAGTTCTGATTTACCAATTATGGTGTATCTGCAACTTATTGCATTCACTCCAGATGTAAGAACCTATAATATGAGACAGAAAGATTTGGAAAAACTTATAGAAATAGAGGAGAGATATAGAGATCATTGGTTATTATCTGATTATGATTATGGTTATAGTGAATTCAATAGAGAGTTGTTTTTTTCAACTATTAAAGTTTCAGCGATCATAGAAATGTGGTTGGAGGAGTATTCAGAGGAAAAAATAAATGAAATGTATGGAGTAACATCAGGTGATCTTCATCACTTGGTTGAAAGATACAAATGGTTGGTTTATTGTGCACTAGAAATATCAAAAATTTACAAATGGAAAGACCATAAAAAAGTATTGAACAAAATTAATATTAGGTTAAATTATGGAGTAAAGGAAGAATTAATTCATCTTGTAAAGATTAGAGGTGTTGGTAGGGTTAGGGCTAGAACCCTTTTTGATAATGGTTTTAAAGATTCTAAAGATATTCTAAATGCAAATATGAATGATTTAGCGATACTTACCGGTTTTGGATCCCAAATAGCGAAGAATATTTTTGAAAATGCAAGAAAAGAAAATAGAATTATTGGAGTTAATGATACATTGGCAGTTGATGATGAGAATAGTGTTTCTCAAACATCACTTTCTAATTTTTTTGAGTAAAGAAATAATTTCACAATTGAGCTTAAAATTGATTTTGAGACAATTAGTTATTCATTAACTATTTAAAATAATGGGCCGATAGTGGAAATATAAAGAAAATGAGTTTTGTGGAAAAAATTATAAAATTTATCAATAGTGATATCAATAGATCGATGTTGATTATAATTTCATTTTTAGGATTTGTTATAAGATTATTTTTATCATTAAGAGCATTTGGAATTTATCACCCTGATGAGATATTTCAATCATTAGAGATGGCTCATTTAATAGTTTATGACTCTGGTAAAATACCTCCAGAATTCATGAAAGAAAATCCTAATATATCTAGTTATGCTGCTGCGAGGAGTTGGTTATTTCCCATAATTTTTGCAAGTATAATGTATTTTGGAGAAGCAATTAATTTAAACTATCATTACCAAATTTTACCACTTATTAGAATTTTACTGGCTATAAACTCCACTCTTTTAATTCCGGTTGTTTTTAAATTTATCAAATATTTGACTAATGATGAAAATTATGGATTAATAGGAGCATGTTTGATAGCTTTTCATTGGAGATTAATTGAATTAAGCATAAGACCTTTTACGAATACATTTTTTTTAGCAATGCTTATTTATGGATTATATAGGATATTNATTGTATTAGAAAAAAATGAATTANGCATTAGAGANACTATTATTTTGACTTTATTTGTTGGTGTTGTNACTTATGTGAGNGTTGATCTTGGAATNGGAGTATTTTCNTTGTTTGTAGTAATGTTTGATAAATCTAAAATTAGGATGTATTTTAAAATNTTTTTAAGNGGGGTNTNNGGTTGGTTNATAGGGGTNATTATTGATTTTGGATTTTATGGAAGATTNTTTACNGTNCCAATAAATTGGATAACATTCAANTTAAATTATAGNCATTTNTTTGGTGTGAGTGATAGATATTATTACTTTGAGGAAATGATANTAGGAGATGGTTTATTANNATATNGTNTACTTAGNNCAGTGATTTTTNTTATNATGATNATTAATGGATATTTNAAATTANNATATTTTGAAAANTTTGACTATAATGGAANTCNTGNTAATTTTAAAGCATCCTACATTAGGATATATTGTTTAAATNTNTTATCTTGGGCAATTNCTAGTAATATTTGGACTGATGCNAGTCATAAAGAAATTAGATTTAATTCTTTNAATTTAGTNTTTCTTTTAATATTATTTTCATTTGCAATATGGGAAGGAATAAAATTTGTATCAGATTTGATTTTTATGGTTGATCTATCTTCTATAAGGAGATATAATTATAACTGGAGTTTAACAAAAGTTAGAAAAGTTATAGCGATATTATTTATTTTATTTTTTACTTTTCAATCATTTTATTATCATAGCCACAGAGGATATGTGGAAAATTTTGATGATGTCAATAAGGCCTTAATATTTGTAGGGCAACAAGAGGAAGTAGATAATGTTATAATTTTGGGGCATTGGTACTTAAGTGGATCATATACTTATTTGCATAAATCAATGAGCACTGAGATAAGTTATATCAATTTAGTAGACCCTAAAACATCTCTTGATACTATGGAAAATTTGGAGCAAATCTTGAAAGATTTAGGTGGAAATGATTATTTGATTGTTCCAGTTTATCAATTAGAGATAGATAAAGATTATTTGAATAATATTTTTATTGAAAATCAAATTGAAATTATTGAAAATGTAGAAAACCGAACTTATGTTTATAAAAAAATAATTTAACTTGGTATTAGAGATAAGGGAAAGTCATTAGTATGAATAATGTGAACAGTAAAGGTCTTTGGGAACATCATGTGATTGGAGTGTTAAATACCAATTGCTATGTATTTGGGGATCCAAAAAATGCAATTATGATAGATCCTGGTGGAGATGAAGCAATAAAAATTACAAAAGATTTAATGAAGAAGGAAATTGAGATTAAACATGTTTTAGTCACACATGGTCATTTTGATCATTTAGGATGGGCTTGGGAGGTTCAAAAAATCTGTGAGGGNGCGAATGTTTACTTGCATGAGGGTGAAAAAGAAAGTTATGAACCATTTTTAGATAGATTACAAAATATAGAAATTAGGCAACCCGATATATGGTTAAAAAATAATGAAATATTAAAATTAGGGAAATATGAAATAGAGGTATTACATACGCCTGGGCACTCTCCTGGATCTGTTGTTTATAAATTAATTTCGATACCTAATGAAATTGATTTAGATTATATTCCATTAACATCTAACAATTCTGCATTTGTTGGAGATTGTATTTTTGAGGGGTCAATAGGAAGGGTAGATTTACCTTTTTCAAATCCGGAGAATATGGCTGAGTCATTGAAATATTTAATTGAGGAACTTAATTCTGAAACAGTAATATATCCTGGACATGGAAATATAACTAATATGAATAGAGAATTATTGAACAATCCATACCTTTTGGCTTTGCAAAGAGGAGTACGATTTTTTTAATCATGTTCTTTTTCTTCGAGCTGTTTTGGAACTTTTTGTTACATTACTTATTTCATTTTTAGATTTTTGTTTTTTTGGTCCAGTTTCATTCTTCATTTTTGAAAATTGTAATAAACTATTTAATTTTAATTTATTTTGGTAGCTAAATAGTAATGCAAAAATAGCGAACAATCCAACCCCTAAAATTATTGCATTAAGTATATTAAAACCNAGGAAATATGAGCCAAAACTTTCATCNAGAATTGATGAGTCTTCATTCAATGGTGTAATGTTTAATAGCCAGGCCACTATNTTTTGAAATAGNTTAAGATTCNCTCCTTGCTCCACCCAAGAACTACCATTATCAAATGCATAATCTGAGAACATGATTGATGAGCCAATTAATATACCCCTACCTCCATCTGAGTCATATTCTTTTCCATACATCCATCTTGGAGTATCTCCACTTGATGGTTGAAATAAATCAATATTGAATGATTTATCTAAATTATATGCCGTCAAACTCGTATTACCTGATATTGATCCTTCCAAACCTGATGTTTCTTTTATATGAGTTCCATAATATAGAAATTCAGCATCATTTTGTATAGTTATGTTGTGCAATTCGGATACTATAGTTTGATCTTTCACATTTTTAGAGTTGAGTGTAATAAATGAATTATTGTTTCGATAATTAAATTCATCAATAATTACAGTTGTATTATCACCATCATTGCTGGTGTCGATTGAAACTCCAAATTTATCAAATAACAAATCATTCATGGGAGATGCATGACCGGTTATATTTGGATCATGACTCAAAGGATTTGACATATAAAATACACTACCACCTATATTCATTAAATTCTCTAGTGCATCTGTTTCTGATGAACTTATTTCTGGTAACTCACTATTTTCATCTTTTCCTGGATTTGTAATTATGACTAAATCAACTCCTTGTATATTAGTGGAATTAAATTGGTTCTTTTGTATTATTAATTCAATATTAATATTATCTCCGAATGCATCATTAAGAGAGTTCAATGCAGTGTCCATCATGTTTGAGTCAAAATATTGATTATGACTCTCATCAAACATAATTATAAATGAATTTTTTTCAGTATTTTCACTTTGTGCAATCACGGTAGAAAAGTTTCCTAAACTTAAAATTACAATTAAAAGAATGATCTGAAAGGATTTCATTTTACTTACTAATATGTNAATAAAATTAGTTATTTTAAATTGTAACGATGTATACCTGCGATGTGCCATCTTTTTTTTAATATGCTGAATAAGTTTTTTTAATAAAATATAATTTGATTATATGATCAAATAGTGATTATTTTAATTCTTAGAAACTAATTTNTGAGATAAGAGGTAACTTACAAATTTCAGTTACATTTTTTTTNGCTATGTAATGAGAATAATTATTAAGCCTAATTTAATTAATGGATTGTTAACTATAGTGGGGAAAAAAGATTATGCGAGAGAACAGACCGGTAATTGAACTTCCAAGACTAATTGATGTTAGACCGGGGGCATTAAATGATCTTCCTCAAAATTTAAAGAGATTAAATCTAGAAGGAAATGGTATATTAATTACTGGAAAAGACACATTGAATGTAGCAGGAAATAAATTAAAAGACTTATTGATGGAAAATCAATATCATGTAGAGACGGTCATAGTTGAAGAGGCTTCTATGAAAGTTGGAAATAATGTGGTTGAAAAAATAAAGGAGGTTGATGCGAATTTTGTCGTTGCTGTTGGAGGTGGGACAAAAATAGATATAGCCAAATATGCAAGTTTTGAAAGTAAAATACCCTTCATATCAGTACCAACAATAGCATCACATGACGGAATTGCATCTTCTCACTCCTCACTTACNAGTGGTAAAAATTCTAAACATTCGGTCCAAGCNCATAGTCCNTTAGCAGTGATAGGTGATGTAAATATTTTATCGTTAGCNCCTAAGAGGTATATGCTTTCTGGATGTTCTGATATTATAAGCAATAAAACTGCAGTTTTAGATTGGAGATTGTCTAACTTACAAACTGGCGAAAGAGTTTCGGAATATGCCTTAACTTTATCAAATTTAATAGCTGATACTATAATCAATTCCAAAGAAAAAATAGCTAAATCTCATAAAGATGGCACCTACACAGTATTGAAGGGGTTGATTACATCATCAATATCTATGTGTATAGCTGGCAGTTCTCGACCTGCATCTGGTGCAGAACATATGATTTCACATAANTTGGATCATTTTGNNGCTGGAGATGGATTACATGGAGAGCAATGTGGACTTGCATCAATACTTACAATGTTTATGCATGGTGGAAATTGGAAAGAGATAAGAAATACCCTAGAGTATATTGGTGCTCCATTTAAAGCTGAACAAATTAATGTCAGTGAAACTGAAATGATTGAAGCCGTACAAGGTGCCAGAGAAATGCGCCCTGATAGGTGGACTATATTGTCTAAAGATTTTTCTAGAGATGAAATTAAAAATATGCTAATTGAAACTAAAATAATATAGATATCATACAAAATAGTAGTATTACTGATGATTATTTGAAAAAGTTAATAGTATTATACATTAATCAGTAAATGTGGTTATAGATAAAGAAAGATCTTATTTTTTGATTGAAAGAAATACTCAAGAAATAGTTGATAAGGATGAAATAAATGAAATATTGGAAAAGGATCTACCAACTGCATATTGGGGAACTGCACCAACTGGTAAAATTCATATNGGATATTTGATACCAATGTCTAAGATCGCTGATTTTTTAGAGGCTGGTTTTGAGTTTACAATACTTTTGGCAAATTTACATGCTTTATTAGATGATTTGAAAACACCTTATGATTTATTGGAAGCTAGAACTGAATACTATAAAGAGATAATAATTGGACTACTTGAAGGTTTAAATGTTGATATAAGNAAATTGAAATTTATAACAGGTACTGATTTTGAGTTAGAAAGAAATTATTCCTTAGAATTATTAAAGTTAGCATCGATTACAACATTTAATAGATCAAAGAGAGCAGGCGCAGAAGTGGTTAGACAAAAGGATGATGCTAAATTAGGATCATTTCTCTATCCCCTCATGCAATCTTTAGATATACCACATCTTAATGCAGATATTGCTTTTGGTGGAATAGACCAGAGAGGAATCTACATGTTGAGTAGAGAAATTTTACCCCAATTAGGATATAAGAAACCTGCATGTGTTTTTAATCCGTTATTACCTGGTTTAACCGGAGATAAAATGTCAGCCTCAGATGAAAAATCAAAGATTGATGTATTAGATGGACAAAAACAGATAATAAAAAAAATAAATAAATCTTATTGCCCAATTGGTGAAGTGAATGATAATGGAATTATCTCAATAGTAGAATATGTGATTTTTCCATATTTGGAAAGGAAGGGGGATAAATTCATTATTGATAGACCCGAAAAGTTTGGGGGTGAAATCATATATGAAGACTGTACAAAACTCAAAAAAGATTTCAGTGATGAAAAATTACACCCTGCAGATTTGAAATTAGGTACCTCAAAATATTTAAATGAAATTTTGGAGAGAGTTCGGATCAGATTTAAGGAAAAAGATGAATTACTCAACAAAGCTTTTTCATGATCATAATTATTAGTAAATAGAAAACAAGTTGAGAACCATGGAAGAGGATATGATATTAAAGTTAAAAAAAATTGCAAAAGAAGCGATGAGTAAAGCATATGCTCCATATTCAGGATTTATAGTTGGAGCAGCGTTACTATCCGAAGATGAACAAATATTTTCGGGTTGCAACATAGAAAACAAAAGTTTGACCCCAACGGTCTGTGCAGAGCGAACTGCGATTTTTAAAGCAATATCTGAAGGGGTTTTAAATTTTAAAGCGATGGGTATAATTACTACAGATGACAATTTTACAGCACCATGTGGAGTTTGCAGACAGGTAATGAGTGAGTTCATGGATGATAATTTTAAAATAATTTTATTTAATAATAAGGGCGAAAGTAAAAAATATGATTTTGGGTATTTTTTTAAAGGTAGGTTTGAGCCTAATTCCAAAATAGGAAACAAAAAAAATTAAAATCTTCTGAATTTTGAAATAAATATTTCTATTTCATGTCTTGTCAAATTATTATAATTGGTATGTGGATCAGTTTTTAATTTTTTAACAAGATTTAATTTAGAAAATGGATCTTCAATTTCAGAAATAAATTCAGAAATTAGAATATTCAAGTTCTCAAGATTAACTAATTTAGAATATGCTTGTAATTTTTTTATTTGGTTGATGTCTAACTTATTATTTCTTAAATCAATAAAATATAAATGATTGAAATCCTCAAATATATTTAAAGATAGATTTTTAATTTTATTTCTACTTAAATTAATACGCTTCAAATTTTTAATTTTTGATAGATGATAAGGGAATTTTTTGATTTGATTTCCTGCTAAGTTTATAGAAATTAATGACATTAAATTTAGCATCTTATCATTTATGGTTTGTATTTTATTTTCATTAAAATTGACTTGTTTTAATGCATTAATTTTGGTTAGATGATCCGGAATTTGTGTAAACTGATTATAATCAAGATATAAATTTTCTAAGTGTTCAAATTCCTCAATAAATTTTGGGAGATTTGAAAAAGAATTATATGATAAATCAATCGTATTCAAATATTCTAAATTTGTTAAAGAATGGGGGATTTCCTTTATTTTATAATCTTCATTAAAATAAGATCGAAATAATCTTATTTCTGTAACATTCTTCTTTGAGTCATGAATAAAACCGAAAGGGTCTAATGGTTTTTTGGTAATATCGGGTATTTTTTGGTCTAACATATTTTCAAGATCTATTATAGCATCAAACTGATCATGATGGAGTTCAACACCATCATACATTTTGTGATCTTTTGCCATGATTTAATATCCTCATTCATTCTTATTTATCTAACATTTAATCTTTTTTCTTTTAGAAAAATAGAATTTAGAAAAGAATACTTTCATTTGACTCAGTGTCTATTAACGTTAAAAAAAGAACTTTGTTTTATAGATAATGATATTTGTGCAAAGTGCAAAAGATTGGTTTGACAAAAAACCTAGTTCATTAAACATGCCAGATAAATTTTTAAATTCAATAGGAAATATTTTACAAACAATTGAAAGAGGGTACATTCATCTAATTGAAAGTAATAATTTAAGGGACTTACATCGAGACATTCATTGGATTATCGTTGATGCGATAAAAAACAAATGGAATGTAATTTTGATAGATATGAATAATTCATTCAATCCACATCTCATATCTGAAATAGCATTTGAAAACAAAATACAAAATTATGAAGTTCTACAGAGAATTAATCTCGCTAGACCATTTCAAATTGAACAAGCGATAAACACCATTAGAAGATTGAAAAATGAAATCAAAAGTAACAATAAAAATGAATTAATTATAATTACTGATATTTATGCTCGTTTTTTTAAAACGGAACATAATACTATGAGGAAAAAAGAATTAATTAAGCAATTTGAAGACGTTCAAAGATGCATAGGAGTTTTAAGAGAATTAGCAGTAGATGGATACACATTATTAGTAACACAAAATACAATAATCCATGATACAAATGGTAAATCAATTAGTCCTGCATCACTCAAATATGCAGCAAAGATACATTTGAAAATAATAAATTCATTAAAATGTAAAAAAATTAAATTATTAAATCATCCGAATTTACCTTATCAAGAAAAAATATTGATAATTGATACTAAAAAAAGTAATAATGCTAAAACTCATGATAGCATGCAATCTGATTTGAATGATTTTTACTGATTTTCTTATACTGGTTGAATGTAACCCCATTGCTCTAATGCCTTTTTTAAAGGAGTGCTTGATTGGGCTTTTTCTTCTAGAGTAATTCCTTCTTTCCATGCATCAATGGCATCAACTGTGGCTATTGCACCATAATGTGTACCATCTGGATGACCATGGATACCTCCTCCAACCTGGAGTGCCATTTGATTGGTATTATAAATTGTGAGGACTTCAGGCAGGGTTCCAGGGTGTAATCCCCCGGATGCAGTTGGTACTGTAGGATTTAGATTAGCAAAATCTTGATCTAAAAGACGAACACCTTCCGCTTTTACATTTTTATTTAACATCATATTAACCATATCCATTACATCTTGTTTTGGACTATCTAATTTTCCGACAACTGTTCCAATATGTAGGTTGTCTACACCAATCAATCGCATTAATTTTGCTAAAAGATACATGTTCATACCATGAGTGGTATGTTTTGTAAATGTCGCATGCATTGCTCGGTGAGCATGAATTGCCATGTCTAAATCATGAGCAATATCAACCATAGTTTGAACTGCAGAGTATCCCGTAGTGACGACATCAACCATGAAATATTTGAACCCATGATCATGGATCATATTTACTCTTCGTTCCATTTCTTTGGTTTCAGCGGTTACATTTATGAATGCATCTTTTTTGTCGCCAGTTTGATTTTCAGCTTTATCTCTAGCTTTGGCTAATTTTTCGACACGTTCCGAGAATAAGTTAAATTTTTGATTTGTCAAATTCTCATCGTCTTTTATACAATCAATTCCTCCAGTCCATGCATCCATAGCAATTTGGATGTGTTGATCTGTAGTCATGCCTATTTTAGGTTTTGGAACACATGAAGTTAATGGTCCTTCTTTACCTAAATAATCGCTAAATGCTTTTGGCCCTTTATTTGGACCTTTCATACTTTTAACAAATTCTGTTGGAAATTTTATGTCGATTAATCTAAGATTTTTTACTGCTTTCATTCCAAATATATTACCTGCAACTCCAGATAGTACTTGTGGAATATTTCCTTCTTCCCATAGTTCAAGTGGATATGCGATTTTTACATAATTACCTTCGTTCCAATATGATAATGCCCGCATATCATAAACTCTTTGATCTAATGTATCAAGTGTAGTCCAAGTTCCTACAGATGATTCGGATGCTAGTCNACCGATAATATCTTTATGGGTTAATTTATCATCCTTTTCATAATAAAAAAGAGCAGTTAAATCTGAGTCATTGGGTTGGTANTCTAATTCTACAAAATCATGATACCAATCNATTTTTTCTTCTTTTGTCATGCAAAAATNGTAAATCTTGTNTATCTATATAAGTTTCTAAGGGTTACANTGAAAACTGTAATTTAGTTTTNAAATTNAGGATATTTTTAAGTGATTTAATTCATAATTGAAAAATTTTTAAGTGTTTGAAATGTTATTTTTAATATGAGTGATAGTTTAGAACTTGAAAGTTTGTTATCGATACCATTATTTTTAGGATTTCAACTAAGTCATGATAAAAAGAAATTAGCCTTTTATTGGGATAAAACTGGGAGAATGGAACTATATGTAATGGATATAGTTACAAAGGAAATTAAGAAAGTAACAAATGGAGAATTACCAAAAGATATTAAATCAGGGTACATATGGGGAAGAGACAATGAAACTATATTTTTTACTATGGATGATAGTGGTGCAGAGCAAAATGATATCTATTCCTTTAATATAAAATCAAAAGAAAAAGTTGAATTATCTATAAATCGTGAAATACAAGAATATGTTTCTGATAGCTCTCCAGATGGGAAATCAATTGTTATAAATTCATTAAGAAATGGACAGATGAATTTATTTAAAATGTCAATTGATGGTAATGAAGTAACACAGTTAACTGGTCATGAAAATCCAGCGGTTGGAGGCTCTTTTTCGAATAATGGTAAATTAATAGCATATTCATCGAATGAAGAAGGGAACTTTACAAATTCAGATATTTATATTGTTAAAGAAGATGGAAGTGAGGTGGAAAGAGTATTACAACTAAAAGTTGGTAGTAGGGAAAGTTTTGCCGATTGGAGTCCTGATGATGATAAATTTGCCTTTACAACAGATATTGATGGTTTTAGTAGACCAGGAATATTTGACATGGAGACAAAAGAAGTAAGATTATTAGGGGACCGTGCTTTGAATGAGATTGCGATTGGATTTGATAGTAAAGGTGAAAAGTTATTCTGTTTACAAAATTCTGATGCATCAATTTATCCAACTATGTATGATTTGAATAGTGGGGATAGAAAAGTATTCAATTTTCCTAGAGGGATTGCTGCTGGTGGAGAAATTACAAGTGATGACAAGATATTATTGACGTTAAATCAACCATCAAAACCAAGTGAAGTGATATTATTTGACACAGATAATGAAACATATGAAATATTATTAGAGAGTGATTTAAGTGGTTTAAACCAAGAATTATTTGTTGATTCTGATTATGTGAAATATCCAAGTAGTAATGATGCCAAAATACCTGCAATGATTTTTAAACCTAAAAACTACAAATCTGATGAAAAATATCCTGGAATAATTTTCCCACATGGAGGGCCAACTGCACAATACTTTAACGCTTTTATGCCAATGGCGCAATACTATGCCAATAAAGGATACGTAGTATTATATCCAAATGTGAGAGGGTCCACTGGATATGGTGTTGATTTCAGAGATGCTTGTATTAAAGATTGGGGAGGAAAAGATTTGGATGATTGGGTTAATGCTAGAGAATATTTAATCAAAAATTATAGTGTGGATCCTGATAGAGTAGCAATAACGGGTGGGTCATATGGAGGTTATGCGACTTTAATTAGTGTAACGAAGAAACCTGAACTTTGGAAAGTTGGAGCAGCAATAGTACCAGTTTCACATATATGGAATTTATATGAGGGAGATATGCCTCATTTCAAATATTATTTGAGACAACAAATGGGAGATCCTGTAAAAGATAGAGAGTTATGGGAGGAGAGATCACCTTTGAATTTTGCATCAAATGTTACTGCTAAATTACTATTAGTGCATGGTGAAACGGATCCAAGATGTCCTGTTGCAGAGTCGAGAAATTTTGTTAAAGCTTTGAATGAAGCAGGAAAAATTCAAGGAGAGGATTTTGAATATGTTGAGATTCCTGATCAGGGACATGGAATGTATACAGATCAAGTATCCCGTATAAGAGATGCGAAATTAATATCATCATATATTATGAAACATTTATGATTTATTAAAATGAACCCAAGAAAAATGAATGGTTTGGTGGATCAAATATATCGAAACCTTTTGGATAGTGAGTTAACATTTCGTACAATGGACGTTTTTGTAAAAACTTAAAATTTTCTAATCCTGGTTGGAAACGCGGGATAGGTATTTCAGAATAATTTTTATTAACTTCTAAATCACCATTTGATTTTAATATATAGCCTGGTCCATTCATTGATTTTAAATGATCTATGTTTTTTACTTCTTCTCTAGCATTTAACTCAAAAAATCTTGATGGTGATTCAGTTGATAAATTAAATAAAACTGTTTCATAGTTTGAGGGGATAATGGCCAGGTGTAGGGGGTTCATTACTAAGATTACAATATCTGAAACTATGCCTTTTGAGTCGGTTCTTTGAAGTAATATTCGACCAGTTGAGTCCAAAGACTGAATAATACGAGGATAGGTAAATCCCGTTTTTTCATCTATTGATGATTTACCTAACCATACTGTTTGTGCAAATTTATTAGTAGATTTTTTTAATAATATTAAGTTAAATTTTATCTCTGGTCTAAGGTGCCTATGTTCTGGTAGAATTAGTTCATCATAGATAATTGCGTCATTAGATAAAGTTGGAGGAAGAGGCCTACCAGTTCTGATGAAATCACCTCTATTAAATATTGGAGTGCCATCTTCATGCCAACCAAGAGGAAGATGAGTTGGAGTGTTTTCCACGTATCATACTTATTTCACAAAATTATAAAGATAGTATATGAAGGTTATAATTAAATAAAATTTAAATTATTTATTGGTATTAGGGTTGGGAATTAAAGTTAAGAATTTGCAAAGAGCTTTCTAAATAAATAAATAGTAATAATATGTATTTAGTATTGATAAAGAAGTTTATCTTTATCATATTAATTAATGGGCTCTTAGATCAGACCGGTAGATCGCGTCCTTGGCGTGGACGAGGCCGAGGGTTCAAATCCCTCAGAGTCCATTTTATTTTTTTTATCTAATAATTATTTATTTGATTGCTACCCTTACCTTTTAATTATATAATCCTCGTAAGTAATTATATAGAATGGAACTGCGATTGTGTGGTTCATTTTGATGGTTGTTTCTCTCGATTTCTATTGGAATCGAAAAACAATTATTTGGAAGATATATTTTGTATCTAACACTAAATGTATCTCTTTGAAATGATAAATGCTGTGTTCCTTCGATATGGAATGATAGTTATGATAGATAAAACTGAAAAAAACCGTTTGCTGAGGCTCAGGGCAAAGATGAATAAAAAGAGACCTCAATTTAAACGTGAAAATTATTTTCGTTTGAAAAGAATTCAAACCTCGTGGAGAAGACCAAAAGGTATTGATTCTAAGATGAGACATCAATTAAGGGGTAAGAGAAAAAATGTTCAAACAGGTTATAGAGGACCAAAAGAGGTAAGAGGGTTACATCCTTCAGGTAAAGAAATTGTGTCAATTTATAACCCACAGGATTTAGATAATGTAAATAATGAAACACAAATTGGACAAATAGGTAGCTCTGTAGGTAGTAGAAAGAGGATTAACATTCTAAATAAAGCGGATGATTTGAATATTCATATTATAAATCCCCAAGTTAGGAGAATTGAAGCTTTTGATGATGATTTATCATTAGAAGTAGATGACGAATTTGAGTTATTAGATGAGGATCTTGATCTAGTTGAAGATGAAGATCTTAATCTAGTTGAAGATGAGGAGATGGAACTAAATGACTGATTTAAGAGCACAAAAACGAATGGCCTCTGATTTACTTGGAAGAGGTAAAAATGGAATATGGGTGGATCCTGAAGCAATTTTTAAAGTATCTTCTGCGATTACCAGAGAAGATGTCTCAAAGTTAATTCATGATGGGATAATAAAACCAAAAAAAGTCGTGGGAACTTCAAGAGGAAGAGCAAGAGCTCGTAGGTTCAAAAACAAGAGAGGTCAAGGAAGAGGTCCTGGAAGTAGAAAAGGATCAAAAACTGCAAGATCAAAACCTAAAAGGAATTGGATAAACAAAATTAGAGCACAAAGATCATATTTAATGAATTTGAGGGATGAAGGATATATCCTGCCTAATACATATAGAAGGTTGTATAGACAAAGTAAAGGAAACTTATTTAGATCAATTAGGTATTTAGATAATTACATAAAAGAAAACAATCTTGCAGAAAAAAGATTACCGGAGTTGAGTAGATAATGGCAGATGGTCCAAGATATAGGGTAAAACTTCGTAGAAGAAGAGAAGGAAAAACAAATTATTATGCTAGACGTGAAATGTTGAAATCTTCAAAAACTAGATTAGTCATAAGAAGATCTACGAAACATATGAGAGTACAATTTGTAAATGCTTTACCAGATGGAGATATAACTTTAGTTGATACATCTTCATATGGTTTGAAAAATTTTGGATGGAAGCTTAATGGTAATAATATACCATCTGCTTATCTTACAGGATATTTGGCTGGAAAAAGAGCAAAAGATATGGGAATAAATGATGCTATACTTGATATTGGATTACAATCGAATACGAGGGGTAGTAGAATATACTCAGGTTTGAAGGGTGTATTAGACGCTGGAGTTTCTATACCAACAGGTGACGATATATTCCCAGAAGAGGATATAATAAAAGGTGATCACATAAAAAACGCAGCAGAAAGTTATAGTAAATCAGAACTTAAAAAATTATTTTCCACATATGCAAAAAACAAGATTGATGCTACTAAAATAGCAGGAGTTGTGGATAAAGCTATAAAATCGATTGATTNAGAANNNTGCTAAAAANGCANCAAAGAAACCTGCTAAAAANGCAGCAAAGAAACCTGCTAAAAAAGCAGCAAAGAAACCTGCTAAAAAAGCANCAAAGAAACCTGCTAAAAANGCAGCAAAAGGAGTGAATTAAAATGAATCTAGAAGAATGGCAACCACGTACAAGATTAGGGTTAATGGTTCAAGAAGGAGAGATAACATCGATTGATGAAATTTTTCTACGAGGAATACCAATTAGAGAAGTNGAGATAGTAGATACTTTATTACCAAATATGGGTGAAGAGGTATTAAGCATTAATCTTACTCAATCTATGAGTTCTGCAGGAAGAAAAAGAAAATTCCAAACAACAATGATTGTTGGAGATAGGNATGGACATATTGGAATTGCACAAGCTAAATTAAGAGAAATAGGTCCTGCGATCAGACAAGGAATCAACCTNGCTAAATTAAATATTGTGCCAGTAAGGAGAGGNTGTGGAAGTTGGCAATGTCAATGTAATGAATTACACTCTATACCATTTAAAACTAAAGGGAAAACAGGTTCAGTTTCTATAGAAATTCTACCAGCTCCTAGAGGAACAGGATTGGCTGCAGGTAATGTTGCCAANACNGTTTTAGAGTTAGCGGGAATTAAAGATGCTTGGACTAAGACTAGTGGAGACACGAGAACTACTGCCAATTTTGCAAGAGCGACTGTAGAAGCTTTNAAGGCCACATATAATATACTTCCCCCAGAGGAGTGGCAAAGGTGATTATTATGAGTGAAGATAAAGTTAACCAAAAAGCCTATGCGATAATTCGTTTGAGAGGGACTGTTAATAGGGATTATAATTTAGAAACAACATTGAAATTATTAAGGTTGCATAAACCAAATCATTGTAGTATTTATCCTGTTAATGGACCTTTAGAAGGGATGTTAAGAAAATCTAAAGATTTAGTTACCTGGGGTGAAATTGATGCAGATACCGTTGAGCATTTACTTAAAAAAAGAGGAGAACTTCCTGGTAAACAAAATAAATTAACTGATGAATTTGTGAAGGCAAATTCGGAGTATAAAGGAATTAAAGATTTTGCTAAAGCTGTTGCATCAGGAGATGCAAAATTGACAGATATACCGGAATTACAACCTGTTTTTAGATTAAACCCTCCTAAGAAAGGTTTCAAATCTTTAAAATATAGTACTTTCCAAGGTGGAGATTTAGGATATCGTGGTGATGAAATAAAATCACTAATTAACAGGATGGCATAGGTGAAATATTATGGTAAGAAGAAGTACAAAAAAAGTTAGAAGACAAAGAGGCTCAAGAAATATGGGTTGGGGAGTTCAAAAAGATCATAAAGGAAAAGGAATGCAGGGTGGTGCAGGAAATGCTGGAACAATGAACCACAACTATATTGCAATTATAAAAAGGCAAAAAGCGGGAGAAAGAATTATTGGTAAATATGGTTTCAAGAGACCTCAAAAAAGGCAATATGATTTCAAATCTATAAATGTGTCACATTTAGATCAAAGTATAGATAATTTGGTATCGTTAGGTCAAGCAAAATTGACAGGTAAAACTTATGAGGTTAATCTAACCAATTTGGGATATAAAAAATTATTAGCTCAAGGTGAGATTAAGAGATCGATCAAAGTAACGGTTGATAAGGCTAGTGAAAAGGCTGTTGAAAAAATTGAGGCTGCTGGTGGAAAGGTAAAGATACTCGATTGATAAATTAAAAAAAATAGCTTAAATCGTGAGTAGAATTGTTAATTGACTTAAATAATCGTATATATTAATATATATGATCTTTTAATATTTGATATATATGAAANCATATAGTTGGTTGTGAGATGAATATGAAATTGAAAGAAAAGGAATTGATGTTAGAGAGAAATCCAGGAATGCCACTTGAATTAGATTGGATAAAAAATATTAATGTAAATCTTTCTGCAGTACAAAAAAGAGTTTCAACTTTAACCAAAAGGAGATCAATAAAAAAAGAATGGCAAGTTGCATGGTTAATAAAAGCAATAACATGTATTGATTTAACGACCCTATCAGGAGATGATACTCAAGGAAATGTGAAAAGGTTATGTGCTAAAGCAAAAAACCCAATTAGAAATGATTTATTGGAATTAACGGGAATAAATCAAAAGATCACAACTGGTGCAGTATGTGTTTATCATGAATTGGTAGAGTTTGCAGTAAGTCAGTTAAAAGGATTTGATATACCTGTAGCTGCTGTATCAACTGGATTTCCTGCAGGTTTAACTCCGTATGAACAAAAAATAGAGGAAATTAAGGCATCAGTTTCATCTGGTGCTAAAGAGATAGATATAGTGATAACAAGAAAACATGTATTAAAAAATGAATGGGAAAAATTATATTCAGAGGTATCTGGTTACAGGGAAGCTTGTGGTGATGCTCATATGAAGGCCATTATAGCAACTGGGGATTTATCAACATTAAGAAATGTAGCAAAAGCATCGATGGTTTGTATGATGGCTGGTGCAGATTTTATTAAAACCTCAACCGGTAAAGAAANTACAAATGCAAACCTTACCGTTGGATTGACTATGGTTAGACAAATAAGAGATTTTTATGATAAAACAGGAGTGAAAATAGGATTTAAACCAGCAGGAGGTATAAAAAAAGCAAAAGATGCTTTAAATTGGTTAATTTTAATTAAAGAAGAATTGGGAGAAGATTGGCTTAATCCAAATTTATTTAGATTTGGAGCAAGTTCTTTGTTATCTGATATTGAAAGACAAATTGAACATAATTTAACAGGGCGATATTCTGCATATTATCGACACCCAATGAGTTGATTGGCATGGAAATTAAAGATATATTTGAAAATATGAATTATGGGCCTGCTCCTGAGTCTGATAAATTTGCTTTGGAGTGGATTGAAAAACATTCGAAAAAATTTGGATTATTCATTAATGGTGAATGGAAGCAACCATCAACTAATGAGTATTTTAATTCAGTTAACCCATCGAATAATGAAATTTTAGCTGAAATAGGAGCTGCATCNGAAAAAGATGTGAATTTTGCAGTAGAGTCCGCTAAAATTGCTCAAAAGAAATGGTGGGAAATAGGAGGGCATGCTAGAGCAAGATATCTTTATGCAATAGCAAGACAAATACAAAAGCATGCAAGGCTATTTGCCGTTATTGAATCAATGGATAATGGAAAACCGATAAGAGAGACTAGGGATATTGATGTCCCATTAGTTGCAAGACATTTTTATCATCATGCTGGATGGGCTCAAAATATGGATACTGAATTGAAAGATTATAAACCATTAGGAGTTGTTGGAGGTATAGTACCTTGGAATTTTCCATTATTAATATTTACGTGGAAGGTAGCACCTGCTTTGGCAATGGGAAATACTATAGTTATTAAACCGGCGAAATTAACATCTTTGTCAGCATTATTATTTGCGGATATATGTAGATCTGTTGGTTTACCAAAGGGGGTGGTAAACATAGTGACTGGAAGTGGTAGCAAAACAGGGACATTTTTGGCAGAAAACCAAGATGTTGCAAAATTAACATTTACTGGATCAACCGAAGTTGGAAAAATACTTCGTAGAAAAATAGCTGGAACAGGTAAAAAAATAACTTTAGAGCTAGGGGGTAAGTCACCATTTATTGTGTTTGAAGATGCAGATATTGACTCAGCAATTGAAGGAATTGTTGATGCGATATGGTTTAATCAAGGGCAGGTTTGTTGTGCAGGTAGTCGATTATTAGTCCAAGAAAGTATCGAAAAAGATTTTATTAAAAAACTAAAAAACCGAATGAAAAAATTAAGAGTTGGATCATCTTTAGACAAAGGAATTGATATTGGAGCAGTAGTAGATAAAAATCAGTTAGAGACCATTGAAGAGTATGTAAAGATTGGGATTGATGAAGGAGGCGAGATATTTCAACCAAAATGTGAAATACCAACAGATGGTTATTATCACCTACCTACTTTATTCACTAATGTATCTACCGCAGATACGATTGTAAGAGAGGAAATTTTTGGACCAGTGCTTGTAGCGATGTCATTTAGGACACCGAAAGAAGCGGTTGAATTGGCAAATAATACAAGATATGGTTTGGCAGCGTCAATTTGGACTGAAAATCTAAATTTAGCATTTGAAATTGCACCAAAAATTAAAGCAGGTACAGTTTGGATAAATTGTACCAATATGTTTGATGCTGCATCAGGATTTGGTGGTTACAANGAGTCNGGATTTGGAAGAGAAGGTGGGATTGAAGGTTTATGGGATTTTGTAAAACCGAATTGGATTGATGAATTTTCAGATAAACCATTTGAAAGGGAAATTGNGAATTATAAATCAGAGATTNANAATGAACTACCAANTATAGATAGAACTGCAAAAATGTATATTGGAGGAAAACAAGTNAGACCTGATGGGAATTACTCTTATGAAATAGTAAATCCCAATAATGATAAAATTGGAGAAGCAAGTTTAGGAAATAGGAAAGATATTAGAAATGCAGTTGAGGCAGCAAATAATAATAAAAATTGGCAAATAAGAAATAAACATAATGTTGCACAAATTATATATTTTATTGCAGAAAATATGGAAATCAGAAAGATTGAATTGAGAGATCGATTAATGGAATTATTATGTTTGTCCAAAAATGATGCAATTAATGAGGTTGAAGAAAGTATATTTAGATTATATCATTACGCTTCTATGTCTGATAAATATGATGGAAGAGTACATCACACTCCATTTAGGAATGTCACATTAGCAATGCCAGAGGCAATAGGAACGTTAGGAATTATATTACCTGATGAATATCCCTTGCTTGCATTTATTTCTACGGTAATACCTGCAATTATTAGAGGTAACAATGTTGTTGTTGTTCCTTCAGAAAAATATCCTTTGATTACCACAGATATGTATCAAATTTTTGAAACATCTGATTTACCGGGAGGTGTTATTAACATCGTAACTGGAAAAAGAGATGAATTGGGTTCAGTTCTATCTGAACACTCGAGTGTAGAAGGAGTTTGGTATTTTGGTAGTAAGGAAGGTAGTAAGATGATAGAATTAAACGCAACTGAAAATATGAAAAGGACATGGGTTAACTATGGNAAACATAGAGATTGGTTTAACAGAAATCATGGACTAAATGAAGAATTTTTGAGAAAAGCTACTGAAATTAAAAATATTTGGACTCCATATGGTGAAACATTTTAAATTTTTACATCCATTTATAGGTGTCTTTGACAACTGCAGAAACTATTTCGGGAGGAAAAATTCCTTTTTCGGTAATTAATGCNCCAATTAAGTCACGTGATACAGTCTCAAAAGATGGATTAAGAAATTTTAAACCTTTAGGNATTGTTTTCCANTCAGATGTAATTTCATCTATATCTCGCATTTCAATTTCAGTTCTACCACCCAANAAAGTTCCAGTATCATATTTTAAGAGAGANCCTGCCACATATAGAGGAATATCAGATTCCTTTGCGGCTAATGCCAATAATCTAGAACCTATTTTATTGAAAATGGTTCCCTCAGATGTTATTGCATCTAAACCTATNATTATTTTGTCTATTGATTTTTTACGTAGAACCCACCTCATTGCAGAGTCAACTACTTGAACAGTAGGAACCCCTGCACTTACTAATTCNTCTGCTGTTTTTCTTCCTTGATAACGGGGACGTGTTTCGGTACATATTGCNTTAATATTTTTACCATCTTTAAAGGCTTTAACTATGATAGCTGAGGAAACTGATGAATGACAATGAGTCATAATTGTATCACCGTCTTGAATTAATTCTGCTCCTGTCTCAATGATTTGCTGTTTTGTTTTATGAATTAAATCGATATATTTTTTCCCCGATAATACAGATAGTGATTTAATTTCTTTGATGTCATCTAAATCCGATTTTGATAATTCATAATTAATTTTTTTTATACCATTTTGAAGAGCAGGTTCTGTTGGACGAGTGTTTATTATCAAATTTTGAGCNTTNTTTATNNTGCTCTTGAAATCTTCAATGTTTTGATTTGCGGATTGNCTTGANATATATTCATAATATGCNTTTACACCCTCAATTGCAACATTAGTTGCACCTTGAATATTTAATTCTATTATATCATTTACAACTTTCATTAATTTATCCATACTGTAATTATNAGATTAATGAATTTAAGTAAGTGGATAAAATGATGGGATGTTGATGAAAAAATAGGAAAATAGTTAAAGNATAAAATGATTATAATTTTATGTCAGAAATAAATGAACTAAAAATGTTGATACAAAAATTTGTTAAAGAAAGAAATTGGGATAGTCATCATTCTCCAAAAAATTTAACCATGTCTATATCCATAGAGGCTGCAGAATTGATGGAAATCTTNCAATGGGATGATAATGATAATTCTAATTTGAANGGNTTAAATGACAAAATTACAATTGATAGAGTGAGGGATGAATTAGCNGATGTATTAATTTATTCATTATCCTTGGCTAATTGGATGAATTTTGATGTTGCTGAAATAGTAAGAGAAAAAATGAAAAGAAATGAAAACCGTTTCCCTATTGGAAAGAAATTGAATTAGTGATAAAATTCAAACGTATAACATTGATGTTTTATATTTCTATTATAAAATAATGTTTTCTAATTTAGATTGTAGAAAAATATCTGAGGTAATTTAAAATGTATAAAGCCAAAATACTAGATTTTGATACCAAGGCTGAATTTGTAATATTAAATAAAGAAGTGGAGGACCCGAGAGACTCACAAACAAATTTGGCACAAATCAAGTTTGGTGACAAAAAGATGATAGTACATGTAGTAAGATCTGAAATAATATTAAAAACTGAGATTGGAATACCTCCATTAATAGCAGATAAATTAGACATAAAAAAGGGTAATAAAATATCAATTGTGGCAAAATCAAAGCCTGATGCGTTACCAATTATTATGAAAAAGTATGAACAGGAAACATGGAGTGCGGAAGATTTAAGAAATATCGTAGATGATATTTATGCTGGAAATGTATCTGATTTAGAACTATCTGCATTTACATTGGCAATGCAGTATGAAAACTTGAGTATTGATGAAACTGAACATTTGACAAGAGCATTTACATTACATGGTGAACAAATTAAATTTGATGAACCCGTTTATGATAAACATTCAATAGGAGGCATACCTGGTAATAAAGTTTCACTATTNATTGTTCCCATAATTGCTGCAGCGGGTTTATTAATTCCNAAAACATCATCTAGAGCNATTACATCNCCTTCGGGTACTGCGGACACAATGGAAGTATTATGNAATGTTGATTTTACAGCAGANGAAATTATGGAAATTGCACCAAATACACGAGGTATGATTGTATGGGGAGGNCAATTAAATTTAGCACCTGTTGACTCAGAAATAATTGATAGAGTAGAAAGACCATTGAGTNTNGATCCTGAAAGTGTNATAATAGCCTCAATTCTTTCTAAAAAACTTAGTACNGGTGTAAATAATTTAGTACTTGACATGCCAACCGGTTTCGAAACCAAAATTGAAAAGAGGCAAGATGCTAAAAATCTTTCTGCACTATTTGTTGAGATAGGTAGAAGAGTAGGAATACAAGTTGAGGCAGCATTGACATACGCAGATCAGCCAGTTGGACATGCCATAGGACCTGCCTTGGAAGCTAGAGAAGCTATTGAAACATTAATGGGGAATGGACCGAGATCTGTTTTAGAGAAATCAAATGAGTTAGCAGGGATTTTATTAGAAATGTCAGGGATAGCAAAAAGAGGAGAGGGGGCTAAAATTTCTAATGATTTAGTAACATCTGGAAAAGCNCTAGAAAAATTTTATGAGATTATTGAAGCACAGGGAGCTGATATTAGATACAAACCGAAGGATATCGAAATAGGACAATATAATATGTCCATAAATGCCTTAGAGGACGGGTATATCTCTTATATTTCAAACAAGCAGGTTAAAAATATAGCTGCAACTTTGGGATGTCCCTCTGATAAAAAATCTGGAGTCATATTAAGAAGGAAAAGAGGTGAGTTTGTAAAAAAGGGCGATACTATTATGGACTTGTATACCTCAAGAGAGTCTGCATTAGACAATGCATTAAAAATTACTAATGTGAAGCATCCATGGAGATTGGAAGGGATGGTATTAGAAAGAATTTCATCTAGTCAAAGAGAAGTGTGATTAGGCGATAAATTTTAAATGAAATCAATTTTAAAGTATTTTAGTATATTTAGACTGGTAGTACGATTATGGAAAAGAGGGACAAAATTGATCATGGATATAATATTGAAATTATTTCNTGCCCTAGTTGTTTGGAAGAAAGTGCGAAAGTAGTAAGTCATATTTTGGATATACCNTATTATGATGATTTTGCTATGATTAATATTGCATGTGATAAATGTGGGTATCGAACTTCTGATTTCATGAATACTAAGTCTAAGGACCCTATAAAGATGGAATATAATGTTGAAAATATNAATGATGAGACTACTAAAATAGTNAGATCAAGTCAGGGAATTGTTAGNATACCTGAGCTAGGGATTAGTATTGAACCAAATGGTGATGGATCNACTTGGATAAGAAATATTGAAGGNGTATTAGAAGACATGAAACAAAAATTAATGGTAAGTAAAAGACATGCTGAAAATAGTGATGAGAAAAGAAAAGTCAAAAGTAGGTTGAAATTATTAAAATCATTACAGAAATTTGAAAGAAAATTTACGATAATTGTAGAGGATCCATCAGGTAATTCTATTATTTTACCTGCAGTTGTAGAAAATCTGGTATCCTTAATTTGATTGATTATTTATTTAAATTATTTGTATTTAGGGTATTTACATAAATTTAAATTTAAGATTATTTAAATTTATAAGTGGAGCTTGATATTAAGGAAGAAATCGCATTTAAACCTAAAAAAATAACGTATCTAGTTTCATTACTAACATTTATGATCGGATTGATGGGAGTTTTTTCATTATTTTTAATGTTCATTTTAATAATTCTACCAAATTTAAGAGTGATTGCGTTCCAATTTGGTGGATATTTGTTATTAATTGGTTTAATTTCATTATATGTTTCAAAATTAATTTATTCATTATTCAAGCCGATTACCTTTTCAATTAATTCAAGGAGAATAATGCTAAATTCTTTATTTAATTATAGTATAGAAGTATCATTAGAAAGAATATTACATGTAGAAAAACAAAAATTTGGGATTAGATGGTTTAAACTTAATTATTATGTTTTATTTTCAACTGATAAAAAATATAATTTATATTTTAATTTATTGAGTAATAACCATGAATTAGAAAAAACACTTATGCTTTTAGAGAAGAATATTGAGAATTTTTATGTTAAAAATGCATATTACAAAAATACATTTTTGAATTCAATGTTACGTATAATTTCAACAAGTCAAGGAAAAATTGGAGGAGGAATAATATTGATATATACTTTAATGGCAATAATTGGTGGAATTGCTTACGTGGTGAGTCCCCCAGATGTTTCTGGTTACAAAACATGGATATTGTTCAATCCTGAATACGTTCTGTATTTCCTACCTCAATTTAGTGATGCAGGTGTATTAGATTCTCCTAATCAAAATTTTTGGTTTGGAACAGATTATGTTGGGAGAGACATTTTTTCAAGAATGATATATGGTACCACAATTACTATGTCTATTGCTATGCTTGGGGCCATGTTGGTGACTTTTTTTATTGCGATTATAGGTTTGAGCAGTGCATTGTATGGAGGTACATGGGATGCATTCATAATGAGATTGGCAGACGTATTATTGACATTTCCTCAAGTAGTATGGATTATTTTGATTTCTGTATTCTCAACTCCTTTAAGAATTGGTATTCCAGGAGGATACTTTTTAGCAGTATATATAGGTATGAGTTTTGTGATGTGGCCATTTGGTGCCAGATTAGTAAGATCTGAAGTGATGGAAGCGATGGGAACCGATTATATTAGTGCAATAAAATTAGTGGGGGCAAGTAGATGGTGGATTTTGAAAAATCATGTTTTACCGAAGGTNATGCCCACAATATTTCTATTATTTTTTTATCAGCTATCTGATATTATAATTGGTATTAGTTTGTTAGGCTATCTTGGATTTGATTCTGAGTCTACATTGGTTTGGGGTTCTGATTTAGCTAAAGCATTTTTGGCAGAAAATATTCAAGACGAGTGGTGGACAGTTTTATTTCCGTCATTATTTATTTTTGGGATTGTTTTTGGATTAACATTGTTTTCCGATTCTTTACGAGATATCTATGCATCAAGATTTAGAGGATCAAAAAGAGGTACATTATATTCTGCAATTAAGGGGGATGAAAAATGAACTTAATTAAATATATACTATTACGGGGGATTGCATTGGTTGCACAAATTGTTGGGGCGGTTGCAGTTATTATTTTTGCGACCTCGTTGATACCATATGATATATCAGTCTTTTTTACGATTGGGGATGTTTCTTCAGAAGAGGGAGTTATAGGACAAGAAACTAGGACTCAAGAGGAAATAGAGCAGTTCAAGCAAGAACTTGGTTTAGATAAAAGTCCTTTTGAAAGGTTTTATGACTTTATTATTAAAATGTTTACTCAAGGAGATTTAGGGGACTCGTGGTATGGAGATAATTCATCCGTAACTGAATTATATTTTAATTCTTTTTTGGTAACCTTGAAATATTTTGGATTAGGTATACTAATTTTTACATTATTGGCGATAATATTGGGAATACTAGCGGCTAGAGATTTAGAGGGGNCTTTAGATAGAAATATTCGTTTTGGTACATCTATTTTTTATTCGTTTCCTCCTTTTGTTTTAGGTACATTATTGATTTATTTATTTGGAAATATTATGTTACCTCGTTTAAAAAATAAATTATATGACTTTATTTACACCAATCTTGAGGTTAATATTTCTAGGAAACCATTAATTGAAATTTATGATGATTTTTTTGATACATTAATTGATCAAACTTTGAACTCAATTTTACCTGTGGTTTGTGTAGTATTAATTTTTACTGGTTTTCAATTTAGGTTGGTGAGAATATACATGTCTGAGGTTTTAAATCAAAATTATATTAGAACTGCATACGCAAAAGGGTTGGGAGAGAGAGAAATATTGTTAAAACATGGATTAAAAAATGCTCTACCTGAATTAATTACATCTGTAGCAACTACTTTTCCAATTGCTTTTTCTGGTGTTGTGGTTTTAGAGAAAGTATTTGACATTCCAGGATCTGGTTTATTATTGATAGATTCTGGTTTGATTTTTGATTGGCCAGTTTTGATTGGTGGTGCGATTATTTTCACTGCTTTGAATGCGTTCATACTTATGTTATCAGATTTGAGCATTAATATTATTGATCCGAGGTTGAGATTGAAATAATATTTGAATAAAAAAATATGATGACTGGTTCAGTGCTCCAGATTATCATCATAAATCAGAAAACCAATATGACATCATAACCAGTCTAATTTATTATTAAATCATATTATATTATAATTGTTGATGTAATTATTGTAATACAAAAGTAATTAATTAAAAATAGTAATTATATATTAAATAACAGTGACCAAAAAATCAGTGCATCCGAGTAGAAAAATATATAAAAGTTATTCTGATATTTTGAAAGGTAAGCGAATAATATTTGGGATAACAGGGAGTGTTGCGGCGTATAAATCTCCAGAAATTGCAAGGGAATTAATTAGACATGGAGCAGAGATAATTCCGGTAATTACAAAAGATGGAGAAAAAATGATAGGTAAAAATTTAATTTGGTGGGCAACCGGAGTAGAACCGATTACAGCAATATCTGGAAATTTGGAACATATTTCCTTGGCTGGTGTAATGAATGAACCCGCAGATATGATGATAATTCTACCTTCCACCACTAATACTATTGCAAAATTAGCAAATGGGATTACTGATAATGCAGTTTCATTGATTGCTAATTCGATTATGGGCAAAGGGATCCCGTTGATGGTATTATGTGTGGCTCATATAGATTTAATTAATTCACCTGCGAATAAGAAAAATCTTGAAAGATTAAGTGATTGGGGAGTGAAAATTATTGAACCTGTTGTGGATGAGGGGAAGGCTAAAGTTCCTAAATTAGATGATATTATTTTTGACATTATGACTGGAATGTCAAATAAGGATCTTAATGACATGAATATTATTGTTACTGGGGGGCCGACTAGAGAGTATATTGATAAAATTAGATACATCACTAATGGATCATCTGGTAGAATGGGTATTGAAATTGCAAGAATTGCCATGATTAATGGTGC
>PBWW01000021.1 GCA_002728275.1 Candidatus Heimdallarchaeota archaeon | reverse complement strand
CTCAAATTTTTAATTTAAAGCAGTGTGATCCAAAGAAGTGCTCAGGTAAAAGAATTATAAAATTTGAAATAGTAAATGAAGTAAATAAAAAAGGAATCAGAAATAGTATCTTGCTTTCTCCATTTTCAAATAAATCTATATCTCAATCTGACAGAAATTATTATCTCAATAATAATATTACCGTAGTTGATGGCTCATGGAACCAAATTGATGAAATCAAACACCATTTTGATAATGGACTTCCACGTGCACTTCCATTTTTAGTTGCAGCTAATCCCACCAACTTTGGTAAACCAACTAAATTAAATTCTGCAGAGGCTTTATCTGCAGCATTATGGATATTAGATGAAACTAAGCTTGCAAAAGTGATTTTGTCAAAATTCAAATGGGGTAAGGCATTTATAGAAATCAACATAGAACGTTTAGAAGGGTATAAACTGTGTTCTGACTCTGATGAAGTAATAAAGTTACAGAATAAATTTTTAAATGAATTATATGGATAAAATGGAGGTAACTATAAGCCAGTTTCTGTAAGAGTGCACCGATTATTTCTTGCTTTTCTCTTGATGATATTTATCTACGCGCATACCTTAACTCACTCAAAGGAAAAGTTACAAATTTAATTGTTTGAGTATTTTAGCTTGTTACCGGATCTTGGCTCGTTCCAGACTACATATAGTAGCATACGTTTCTATGCCCAGAGGCAGATTTCCACCTGATCAAATTACTTTGATATCCGTTCCTTTAGTAAACTGGACTTTCCTGATTTTAAAAAAACCTTCATCATCCATTACCTCCTTAATTCCTTAAGATTGTCAATTTAAAAAATCTATGAAATATTATTAAATTAGTACAAATGTATCATGTAATATCTTATTATAATATATAACAGTTCAACATAATTACTATAATGGATTTCAAGTGGGATTTGGTAGCAATTGATAGTGGTGGAACATTTACTGATGTCATTGCTCTGAAGGGTAATGAAATATTAGTATTCAAAATATCCTCCACTCCAAAATCACCACAAAATGCCATCCATAACGTAATATCAAAAATTGAGAGTACCTTTGAAATAGTCCATGGTACTACTATTGCAACAAATGCAGTTATTGAGAATAAAGGGGCAAAGACTGTATTGATTTCCACAAAAGGTTTTAAAGATGTGATTGAGATAGGTCGCCAAAATAGGAATAATATATATGAACTATATCCATCAAGACCAAAACCACTTGTCCCTCAAAATTTAAGGTTGGAAATTGAAGAAAGAATAGGCTCTAATGGTCAAGTAATTAAAAGTTTAAATGATAATGAATTTAATTTTCTCTTATCACAAATCTCTAAAATTAAACCTGAAGCTGTTGCAATATCATTAATTTTCAGTTTTCTTAATCCAAATCATGAAATACAATTAAAAAATAAGCTAATAGAAAATTCAAATTTATTCATATCAATATCTTCTGAAGTATTACCCGAATATCGAGAATATGAACGAACCTCCACCACTGTCATTGATGCATATTTAAAGCCACTAATCCAAAATTATCTCGGAAATATTACAAATAAAATAAATTCAGATAATTCGTGTAAAAATATTTCCATAATGAAATCAAACAGTGGTCTCGCTAATATTGCATCGATATTAAAACGACCCGTAGATACTATTTTTTCTGGTTTAGCTGGAGGCTTTAAAGCATCAGAATTTACTTCAAATTATTTGAATGAACCAAACATTATTTCCATTGACATAGGTGGTACATCAACAGATGTCTCTTCATTAAGAAATTTTAAAGGAGAAATATTGAATAACCTAAAAATATCTGGCCATCCAATATCTCGCCCCGCAGTAGACGTCGAAACAATAGGCGCAGGTGGAGGTTCAATAGTAAAATATACTGATGGATTAATAAAAATCGGTCCAGAAAGTGCATCTGCAGATCCAGGTCCTATCTCATATGATAAAGGAGGGTTGGACTTGACTATAACTGATATCAATCTTGTGATGGGTATTTTGCCAACTACCTTAGCAGGTGGTGAAATAAATTTAAATATAGATAAAGCATCAATTGCTGTCGATAGGCTTAGTCAAGAATTAAATTTATCAATCAAAAAAACTATATCTGGTGTACGCCGAATATTTCATGAAAATATTGCCAATGCTATCAGATCAGTATCAACTCAAAGAGGTTATGATCCAAGAGATTTTGTATTATTAGCCTATGGAGGAGCAGGGCCCTTACATGCGGTTGAAATTGCAGAAATCATGGCAATTTCAAAAATAGTAATCCCTCCTTATCCTGGAGTTTGGTCTAGCTTTGGACTTATGGGTGCTGATTATGAGTATTATTCTTCAAAAAGTATAATTAAACCCTTAAAGGAATTGGACCAAAATTATTTACAAGACTGTATAAATAATCTAATTCAAGAATTAAAGAATAAAATACAGTTAGATGATATTAAATTTGAAAATCCCGAAATTAATATATATCTAAAATTACGCTTCATCGGACAATCCTATGAATTGAAAGTCAATTATATTCAATTCACNGACATAAAAAAATCATTTTTATCCAAACATAAACTTCTATATGGTTTTGCTGCAGAAAACGAACCCATAGAAGTCATATCTATAGAAGTAAATTATATAATTAAACGAAAATATCCTTNNTTACCANATTTTGCNTCNAATAAAAATGAGNGGTATNNAGAAATCAAATTACATGATAATACTATAGTAAAAAAATANAGTAAAACGAATTTAATAATAAANNAAGAATATAAAGGCCCTATNATAATTCAACAAGATGANTCTACNATTTTTATACCTAANACATGGATATTTCACATAGATGACTATGGTTTTATTAGTATATTTAAAAATTTAACTTAATTAAATAGCTTCAATATTCATTTCATCTGAAGTCCCTTCGATAATAACTTCATTTGATGAATTAGATACTCTGGTGATAAGACCATCGGTATATATTTTTATTTTCTTTGACTCTATAGTATTGACATTCAACTCAGGTGTCATATTTTTATCTTTCCAATAAATTGTTGTTCCTGTTTTATCTCTCCTCGTTTCAATTAAACCCGCTGCTTTCATGATTGCTTTAACATCATAAATTCGTCGTTTTGGCACTTGTAATTCCTTAGATAAACTCGAGGTACTCACGCCTTCTACACCTGCGGATCTAATTATATCGATTGCTTTTTTTGCAATTTTTTCTAGTTTCATAATTGGCTCTTTATCTCCATATTTTTTCGCCACATCATATTTATTAAACCCATCTAAAATAAGTAAATTAAAAAAAAAAATTATGAAGTTTTTTTTTTAATGAATAAATCGCATATAATTTAACTACACGCGATATGTTTATTGATAATATTCTTTTGTTGAATATTGTGGATACAATACGAATCGATACTGANAATTTAATCATAGGTAATGGNGAATTAATAAAAAATGGNTCAATTGTTTTTGAAGGAAATCAAATNATNTATTCAGGAGAAATTGAAAANGCACCCAATGTAAAAATNNTAGATAATGTCAACACTATCATGCCTGGTATGTGGGATTGTCATGGTCATTATGTGGGNATGAATGATTTAAATTTTCAGAATATGATTTATACCTCAGATTTAGTACGAGCAATTAGGACTTCATATGATGCACAAGATACAATAATGGCAGGTTTTACATCTGTAAGAGAAGTTGGAGGTTATGGTTTATACTTGAAAACTGCAATTAATGAAGGAACTATAACTGGACCTAGAATTTATTCTGCAGGTTCAGCATTATCTATGACAGGAGGTCATGGTGATATTCACTCATTGCCACTTGAAGTAATGCATAATTTAATGGGTAACGATCATTTCTGGTTACATTTAGTCGACGGAGTAGAAAATTGTTTACAGGGTGTTCGTAAACAGCTTAGAAAAGGAGCAGAAGTCATTAAAATTATGGTTTCAGGCGGAGTTCTATCAGAAATTGACCATCCAATCCATCAACAGTTTAATTTTCAAGAGGTCAAAGCAATCGTCGATGAGGCTCATAGAGCTGATTTAGCAGTCGCTGCTCACTGCCATGGAGCACCAGGTTTTAAAAATGCATTAGATGCTGGAGTTGATACTATTGAACATGGTACATATTTAAATAACGAGTTGGCNGATCAAATGATCGAGCAAGATACAATTTTAGTACCAACTAGAACAATTATCGAAGAGTCAATGAAAATGATTGAATCCCCCTCAATTCCTGATTATTCAAAAGAGAAAATGAAAATGACTTCAAAAATCCATATCAATGCCTTAAAATTAGCAATCAAAAAAGGTGTAAAAATAGCATGTGGAACTGATATTGCCGGGTCAAGATTATCTTTATTCAATAAATGGGGTTCAAATGCAGTAGAACTCGAGCACTATGTCTCTGCAGGAATGAAACCAATGGATGCCATAGTAACCGCAACAGGGAATGCTCCAAAAACTCTTGGAGGTAGAGCTCCTCAATCAGGTTTATTGTTAAAAAATTATGAAACTGATATATTATTGATGAACAAAAATCCAATTGATGATATTAGTATTTTACAAGATTCTTCTAATTTTAAGCGNATTATAAAATCTGGAAAGTTTATAAAGTAAATTCGCACAACATCACAATTAACTCAATTTTTCTTTCTTAATCCAATTATTCAACATGTTCAAATCTGTTGGTTCCAAATTATCATCAAAAATATTTATTGACACCAACTTTTTATTTATGGCTCCCACATCAGTATTTTCGGGGTAAATATTTTTCTTAGGATATGAAAGTTTCTCATATCTTTTTGGTTCAATTAAATTATTCTTATCAATAAATAATTGTCCATAATGGTAATTAGCCATTTTAGTGGCAATATATTTTTTGTCTTTAAGATTATATGGTATGTTTATATTGCAAAATCTAAAACTATTGTTTTCATTGTTGTAAAATTTTTCACATAATTCACTTAATTGAAATAAACTATTTGTAAAACCCTCCTCGCTTAAATCTTCTCCCCTTTCATAAGGTATCGAAATTGCAATTGATTTTATGCCTGAAAAATACCCTTCAAGTGCAGCTCCTATTGTTCCAGATGAGTGAAAATTGGAAATACCTAAATTATGTCCCAAATTTGCACCCGATATCACTAAATCAGGTTTATTTTCTAAATTATAGATTCCATAATTAGCACAATCTGCAGGTAATGCGTCTAAAGTAACTACATCATAATTGTCTATTTTTTGTAACTTTTTTTCTATATTTTTTACTCTTCTAGTAAGAGATTTTCCTTTCCAAGATTGTTCTTTTGATGGGACAACACAACTTACATTTCCTATTTTTGATAATTCNTTTAATGTTGGTAACAACGCAACAGAATCAACTCCATCATCATTAGTCAATAAAATTTCCATAAAAAGTATTTAACTTCATTATTTGTAAAATAAGTGCTTATCACATAATTCTCTTATTATGTAATTTTCTTAAAACATTGATAAATATAATTGATAACATTCCAAAATAATAATTAAATGCTAAAATATCTATATCCGAATTTTGAGATGTGATAGTTGTACTATCGATGTCACTTATATCCATAAAAATTTTAAAATTAACACTATCTGAAACAAGTTCACCATAATTATCATAACCATATAATGTCAAATTATAATCCCCCTCAACTAATTCATCTAATGAATATCCATTTGATATATTGAAAATTTCAGTTTCATTAATTAATAAATTCACTATATTTAAATTTGTTTCAAATTCTATTAAAACCGGGTTCTGAATTGTTTCACCATTTTTTGGTGATATAATATCCAGTTTTGGAATTAATTCTGTTTCTAATATGTTAAAATCAGCAGTAATCATNCTTTCAGTATCAGAATCAATTATTGTCACTATCACATATATCCCATCATCATTCTCAAAATTCATAATTAATCTCTCATTTTCGCCTATTCCCAAATTTGTCGATTTCATTACATCTATTTCCCCAAAATACGATTTATCCTCATTATAAGAAATTATTTTTATATCTAAATCAACCGCATCATTCACTATTAGATCAAATACATAATTCTTACTCACACTTACATTTAGTTTCCACGCATAAGTCTTTTGAAATTTTTCATTATCAAAGTCGAATGTTAATCTTTGTGAAAATCCAATATCAACCTCTTCTTTTAACAAGTTAGCAACCGCTCTTGCGTCAATTGCCCCCCATCCCTCATGAAAATCTTTTGTATCCCTATTAATAATCGGTCCACCATTTGCATTTGAATTGGGCACAGACTCTCTTCCTATACCAATATTTCCCACCTCATAAGTACCAGTCATTATTAATTGTTTTATTAACATCGGGTGTTCTCTTGTGTCCCAATTCCATCCTTCTTTTTCATGCAATTGTGATGCCAATAAAACTGCCAAACCTGCCACATGAGGACTTGCCATTGAAGTTCCCTGGTAACCAATCATGTCATTATCTTGAATGTCATATCCTAATGATGCATCTGGAGCTAAAATGAGTCCAAACCCCAAGTCATAATTTGTTTCAAATCCCAAGATGTTGGATGCATATGATCCTCCAGGTGCTAAAACATCTGGTTTCATATAATTTCCATTTACGCTTTCGGAACCAACATTAGTGTAATATGCTATTTCTCCAATTCTATTAATAGATCCAACAGTAAGAGTTTCAGGCGCAGAAGCAGGTGAATATACTCCTCCAGATGAAATACCTAAATTACCTGCTGCAGCAACTGGTAAAATTCCATTATCTGCTAATTTTTCCATTAATTTGTCCAATATCAAACTTGTTTGGTTTAAACCTAAACTTAAATTCACGACAACAATATTGTACTTNAATTTATTATCTATAATCCAATTAATACCTCTATCAAAATCGTCAATATCACCACCTGTCATAGCATCTAAGACTTTTACAGCAACTATATTTGAACCAAAAGCTACACCATTAATATCTTTTCCACTATCATGAAAATCAGGTCTTATGTAAGAAATTGATGACTCATATTCTTCATCTTCAATATTCCCTTCATTTAAAATTCCTATATAATAACTGCCTGGATTAATAAATACAGATTGGTCTATATATCCATTATCAGATATTATATAACATTCATCACATGCTAACATATTTGTTCTTGGATCAAATATCGCTAATCCTGCACGTCCATTAGTAACTTCTTCTCCTTCATCTCCCCAATCCATTTTTAAATTAATTTTCGTTCTCTCAACTATATTTTCTAATTGATGTGCTAATGATAATGGACAACCATCATCATCACATGCAGGAGGAATCATATCTCTGAATGACTCTTCAAAGACTCCCGACATATTTGTGGAACTCGATGCAATTCCCGCAACATGAGTACCATGTCCTACATTATCAAATGGTGCAGTCAAATTATTATCAATCGCATTATAAGATGCAATTAAATTATCATTAAATGCAGAATGGTTCGCATCAATACCACTATCAACAATTGCGATACTCAGATTGGATGAACCAAATTCTCCTTTACTCCAAAATGCACTTGGGATACCCATTTGTTTAGTTGAATCCAATAATAAGGGTTCAATTTTTTTAACTAATTCAATATATTCAACATTTTCATCTAACATAACTCTCATCAACTCATCATAATCTATCGATATTTTGAAAGCAGATATATCATTGAAAATATAATTTATACGATCTTTTAATTCAAACATATGGTAATTGAAATTTTCATTATGATGAATTATTACCTCAATTGACTTTTCAATTCTTTTTTCTAACAATAAATGATCTATCTTAACATGTTTATTGTCAACAATATGACTTTCCATTTCACTGCTAATCTCATTTAGTTCACTTGCATACATTTGATAATTTACAAAAGATCCGCCTATGATCAAAACCACAGTTAAAATTATAACATTTAGTTTAGAATTCATATTATTATCAAATAAAGTATACAACTTAAACTTTCGCCATTAAAAATAATTTTCATAAAATCTCTTTTTTATTTGAATTATATTTGTACGTAGATACTATTAATAGTCCTAATAACACAAATAATTGATTAAAAGGTGAAGATACCGTTTCAGAAGATAAATTATTCTTCTCAATTTCTATTTGAACTTCTGCAGAAATCTCTACAAAATTTCCAGCCATATCAAAAATTATTAGTTTTATGTTATATACTCCACTTTTCGTGTATTCAAATGATAATNTACTCAGTCCTGTCGCATTAACCGTCATATTATTTCCCCAATCTACTTTGACCAAATCCACACCTGTTGGTGCTACACCCACATCTTGATAGGAAATTTGAATTTCTACTTGGCCATTTGATATTACTAAATTTTCAATTGCTCCAGAGGGTCCCTCTTGATCTATAATGATTGTGTGAATTTTAATTTCACTTACATTTAAAGAATTAGTGACATTAAATTCAAATATGTGTACTCCTTGTAATATTGTTTGATTATCATCAAATGAAAAATTAAATGTTGCATTCTCTTTCTCTAACACATCATAAGTCCTTAATAATATCTTATTAGGTAATATATGATTAATTTGTGCTTCAACTATCTCTCCTTTGGGTGTATTTATTTCAAAAAATACAATCGCATTATCTGCTCTAGTTATAGTTTCATTTTTGTTTTCAATATTAATAATAGGACTTCCATCAATAATTGTTATTGAATAAATCTCACTTGTTAAATTACTATCAACTCCATATTTTAGAAATGATTGAATTTCGATAATATTATCAACTTCATAGGTAGTTAGTGTAACATTGTATANACTTCTTAAACTTGAGTTTACATTTNTATTGCCATCAACNGTTGTATTCAATAATNCTTCATCTAATACATTCAATCCATTGACTTCAGTCCATGATGTAGTATCATTATATACTGATATATTTTGGTGAGTTCTAATTTTATAACCAACATCAGTAAAATCATCAGTTATATTGAATGTTGTAATATTAAATTTGACAGTATCAACATCAGTATATAATGACAAACCTTCATTAAAATTAGTTGTAAAATTAAATCCTGTCCCTATTTCATGGTATAAAGCAGAGGTCCCATCAGATCTTTCCCATCCATTTTCATTAAATGCAGAAAAATACATTAAAGGTAATGTCACATTTAACTCAAACTCAAATATAGAATACCAATCNCCATCTATTTCGGTATAATTTACTTTAGTCATGTTACTATATACTAAACTCTTTGATTGCTCATATATTGCACTTGAATTCTCAGAAACACTTAATGTCACAAAATCATTAGTTTCATTTTCAAAATTTTTGACTTTATATTGAATTGTAAAATTATTATTATACGGAACATATATTTCTTCATTTGTCAATATTTGAGGATACCATTTACCTTCATTAATATATAATTGATGGACACTCTGACCACCTACTAAAGATACATCCTCATATGTACCATTTTCATAGCTACCATACCAAGCATAAGCATAAAAGTAAGTATAGCTTGTAACATTAATTTGAATAGAATAATAACTCTGATCTCTAAGACTATAATCTTTTGTAAAATTTCTATTTTGGCCCAAATTATCCTTATTTTCCGTCAAATTACTACCTTGCCCCAATAATATTAATCCATCAATATTATATCTATCAGCTTTATAATTAATTGTTATAACTGTTTGATTATCATAAATATATGAGTTAGTAGGTGTTCCCGTATTATTCAAAGATATGAAAACCGGCATTGTCATCGGATTATGATTATCATTTAAATTTACACTTGCCATAGAAATAGGCAATAAAGAAAAGAATAATAGAATTAATAATAAAGTAAANTTAAATTTCATANGCGAACTACCTTTCATCTATATGATATATGTATNTCAAATTCAAGTTATAATAAATAAATCGATACCTATCAGATGATTCACCACCATTTGATNCACTGTGATATAAAGAATTTCTAATAATTTCCAACATCTAATTGATTAGACCTTAGACTTTTCTTCATATTCTAACACGTTTTTTAAAAATAGTTCATGTATATCGGTATGTAGAGTTAACTCCGGATGAAATGTAGACGCAAATATATTATTAGATTTTACTAAAACCGCTTTCTCATCAAAAGTAGATAAAATTTCAACTTTATCATTTACACTTTCTATTATTGGTGCCCTAATAAAAACCCCTTCAAATTCATTACTTATTCCCTCAATTTTCAATGAAGATGAAAATGAATTTTTTTGTCTTCCATATCCATTTCTCAAAATCATCATATCTAAAAATGGAAATAAACCTAATTCGGTTTCTGAAGTTTCATCTTTTTTAACATTTTTTGACAAAAGTATTGCACCAGCACATGTACCAAAAACTGGTAATCCACCATCTATNGATAGATTAATTTTATCAATCACATCATTTTTCTGCCCTAACAATCTCATGGTGGTACTCTCACCACCTGGGATTATTAGACAATTGATAATTTCAACATCCNCCTTTGTTTTTACCTTAATAATCTCAAAATCTATTTCCAGTTTTTCAGCACTTTTTTTAATTGCTATCTCATGATCTACAATTGCCCCTTGAATGCCAAATATTCCAATCACAATTTTCATATGAATCTCTATTCCTTAATTATTTCAAACCATGCTCTGATAAAATTATTAAATTTTAGATCCTCTTGTTTGAATTTTATCATCAGCAGCCATCCCTGCTATTCCCTTTCCTGGCATTGAAAGTTTTTCATTAACCATTTCTTGGGCTTCCAAAACTTTTTCNGGATTGTCCCAATTCGTGACCGCATAAACTATGGCATTTGCTCTATTTTCAGGATCTTGAGATTTATATATGCCACTACCAACAAATACACCATCACATTTCATTCTCATCATATGTGCCGCATCTGCAGGTGTTGCAACTCCTCCTGCTGCAAAATTTATAACTGGAAGTCGACCTAAATCTGCTACTTGCAATGCAGTTTCATAACTGACTTTCATTTCTCTCGCTAATATTAATAATTCCTCAGGATTATCTTTTGAAGCAACTACTTTTTGTATTCCATTATTCACCATTCTCATGTGTCTAATNGCTTCACTNACATCTCCCGTTCCTGCCTCTCCTTTTGTTCTAATCATAGCAGTTCCCTCTTCAATTCTTCTTAATGCTTCTCCCAAATCCCTGCATCCATTCACAAATGGTATTGTAAATGGCCATTTCCAAACATGAGANGCTTCATTCGCGGGTGTTAATACTTCTGACTCATCAATCATATCTACTCCAATTTCTTCCAATAATAATGCTTCAGACGTGTGCCCAATTCTACATTTTGCCATCACAGGTATTGATATACTTTCCATCACTTCTTTAATTGAATCTGCTGATGCCATTCTCGCAACCCCACCTCTTCCTCTAATNTCTGCAGGCAATTGGTCTAAAACCATCACTGCGACCGCTCCTGCATCCTCTGCAATAGCTGCTTGTGTTGGATTTGTAACATCCATTACTACACCATTACTAACCATTTTAGCAAATCCTCTTTTAAGTTCAGTAGATCCCAATCTTATCTCTACATCTTTATATTTTTTTAGTGGTGTATAATCCAAATTAGTCATATAATACAAATGTAATATTTAAATTTAAATTATCTTCTAAGAACATTTAATATTGGGCTCTTGATATTAGTAAATAAATCATAATTCAATTTCCCACAAATTTTCAAAAACAATCTCTTCTATAATATAATAATATATTTAACATTATTTTCTACAATATATATGGGAACTTTATTTGAACATAATCAAATTTATGAAATGGTAGGGGGNTCTTCTACTTTCCATAATTTAGCCACTCATTTCTATGAGTTAGTTCAAAATGATGAATTATTGATATTNATGTATCCAAAAAAACTCGATATGGCTATTCATAAATTAGCATTATTCTTGATACAAAAATTTGGNGGCCCCGATGAATATCGGCCATTNAGAGGTCATCCACAAATGCGTCGTCGTCATTTTGAATTTCCTATAGACTCTGAGGCACGAAATAGGTGGCTCACCCATATGTTGATTGCTCTTGATAAAGTTGGTATAGACTCCAATCATAAAGCTCGTTTCACATTAGAAGAATACTTTTCATGGATGTCAACTCATATGATAAATAAAAGTTAGCAACTTTTCATTTTTTAGGTTTTATCCTATCAAATCCTGTATATTTTTGTAAAACTTTTGGTATCATAACAGTACCATCCTCCAATTGNAAATTTTCTAATATTGCAACTATAGGCCGTGTNGTTGTAATTGCTGTTGAATTTAAAGTATGAACATATCCTTTAATTTGCGCCCCTTCTTTTTCTCTATACCTAATCATTAATCTCCTAGATTGATAATCGGTACAATTAGAACATGATGCTACTTCTCGAAATCTCTTTTGTCCNGGATACCAAACTTCTACNTCTAATTTTTTAGCTGCTGTTCCACCTAAATCTCCCGTACATATATTCACAACTCTATATGGTAATTCAAGACCTTGAAAAACCAATTCAACTAAATTAATTAAATTTTCATGTTCATCATATGAGTTTTCTGGCTTGGTAAAGGAAAACATTTCGATTTTTTTGAATTCATGAACTCTAAATATTCCTTTGTCATCCTTAGTTGTTGATGATGCCTCCGTTCTAAAACAAGGACTAAATCCTGCATATCTCACAGGTAATTGACTNTCTGTAAAAACTTCTCCACTATGCATTCCTGCCAAAGTTACCTCTGAAGTACCAATTAAATGTAAATCTTCATTTTCAATATTATAAATATCTTCTTTACCTAATGGTAAAAACCCACTACCATAAAGCATTTCAGCTCTTACCATACTTGATGTTGAAAATAATTCTCTTCCGTTCTCTAACATAATATCCATGGCATATCTTAGTAAAGCCATCTCTAATATTACTCCTTCATTTTTCAAAAAATAAAACCTTGCACCTGAAGTTTTTCTTGCTCTCTCTAACTCAGCAATGTCTAATATTTCCAACAATTCATGGTGATCTTTAGGATCAAAGGAAAATTTATTTATCTCTCCCCATGTTCTTATCTCAACGTTAGACTCATCATCTTCTCCATAAGGCACGCTTTCATGCATCATATTTGGGATCCGGTCTAAAATAAATTTTCGCTCTTCAAATAATTCATTTAATTTTTTTTCTTTTTCACTCAGTAATTCATTCAATACTTGCATTTCTTTAATGAAATTATTTTTTTCATCTCCTTTTAATTCTCTGATTTTTTTTGCATTCTGATTTCTATCCATTCTCATCTTGTTGACTTCTATATCCAATTTACGCCAACTATTATCAAACTCTATGAATTTATCAACCATTTCCAAAAATTCTTTATTTTTTCTTCTTGAAAGATTATCTTTTACTAAATTAGGACTCTCTCGAAGTAGTTTTGGATCTAACATAAAATTATATTATAGTACTTTTATCTAAATATTTCTATATTGAATATTTGTATTACCAATATTCTAAAATCCAGTATCTTCCGAAATTGAATTAGCTATCACTAATCCTAACCCTAATTCAACTAAAACTCCTGATAGTGCCGCTAATAATACGACTGCACTATCTTCTAATTCAGATAAATTTTTAGAGCTTACTGCATCAAATCCAAAAATAAAATAATACAATGATAAAAATACAATTGCAGCAAATGCCATTGCAGCATAGGATACATATTCATTTTTATATTTTTCTTGAGTCCTAGCTTTTCTACTGTTTAAAGCTCCCAGAGCAATCCCTCCTATAACTCCAAATATTGGGTATAACAAAAATACCAAATAATTATCNGTAATAGTTGACATAGTCCAAATTGCCATGAAAATTCCTCCAACGCTCATTAAGCCACCTAATATTGAACCGAATGCTCCCATTATAATTGCTCCTACTAATTTAGTTTATAATATATAATATATGTCAAACCTTCTTTTAAGTGTACTTAATCAAAATTGAAATTAATAAAACGATGGNTCTTTTGCTTCTACTTTTTCCAAATCTTTTATTCTTTTGTCTTTATCTTTTCCTTCTCTTATCTCTAATATTTCTCCGTTTTTTAATTCTAATATTCTATCTGCTCTTTCTGCTAATTTTAAATCATGAGTTACCATGATTATCGTAGTTCCTAAATCTCTGTTTATTCCCTCCAAAATTTTCATTATTTTTATCTGTATTTCCTCATCTAAATTTCCTGTTGGCTCATCTGCAAAAATAATATTTGGTTTATTACTCAAAGATCTTGCTATTGCGACTCTTTGTTGTTCACCTCCAGATAACTCTTCTGGTATATGTTCCATTCTTTCTTCCAAACCAACCAATTTTAATAATTTCTTAGTGCGTAATAATCTCTCTTCNTCTTTTAAACCGCTCAACATTAATGGAAGTTCAACATTTTGGAATGCATTTAATACAGGTATCAAATTATAACTTTGATAAATAGTGGCTATCTCAAGTCTTCTTAAAAGGGTCAATTGTTTTTCACTCAATAAATCCAAAGTTTTTCCATTAATCGCAACTCTCCCTGAAGTAGTAGTTTCCATAGCTCCAAGTATATTCAATAATGTTGTTTTACCTGAGCCAGAAGCNCCCTTNATGACAAAAAACTCTCCTTTTTTCACACTAAATGATATATTTTTCAGTGCCGCAACTTCTTTATCCTTTAGAAAGAATGACTTTTTCAAATTAACAACCATTACCACTTCATCAATTTCAGGTGATAGTGGTTTAACTAAGTCTTTCTTTTTAAAAAAGTCTAAGTTCACTATTAAATTAATGGACTGTCAAAGATAAACTTGTTTAAACAACATATCTTCGCTTCTCATTAATTTTTATGAAATACTATAAAAGTACAATCGGTTCACAGTCATGTATTCTATAGTATATCTATTTGGAATCCATCTATCATTTTAAAAAAGACAATAATTTTACATAATTATAGACGATTAATATGAGTACTCGAAGAAGACGAAGACGTGTTGTCAACAGTGGTGTCGAAAAATGGCGTAATAAAAAATGGCTAGAACTTAAAGCACCTGATTACATGGGAGATCAATCATTAGGTCAAACTCCAACATCCGAATTAGGTCAAGTTATTGGTAGAACAATTGACATGTCATTAATGGACATTACCGAGAAATTTAGTGATTTAAATTATCAAGTCAAATTCAAAGTTACAAAAATTGTAGGTAATCGTGCACATACTGAATTTATTGGTCAATCATTAAATCGTGATTACCGAAGATCACAAATTAGAAATCATCGGTCACAAATCGAAGGAGTGTTCAATTTAACGCTTAACGACGGCTCAAGAGTTAGAATAACTGCATTCGCAATTACTTTTTCAAGAGCAGCTCATAAGACAAAAAGAGAAATTAGAGCCAGTATGTTAGAATCAATAACTGAAATAGTTGGTGATTTAAATTTCCCTGCATTTGTAAACAAACTACTTTCATATGAACTTAAAAAAGATTTATTATTGCCTGCTTCAGACATATTCCCAATAAAATTGCTTGAAATATCAAAAGTTAAAGTTTTAAGACTTCCAGAAGATAGAAGAATGATGAATGCCGATGATCTCGAAGTATCAGACGATGTAGAATTCACCCCATTAAGCGAAGATGTAGAAGAAGAAGAAAAAACTAATATTGAAGAAACTGTAGAAGAAGAAACTCAAATTGAAACTTAATTTTCTTTTAAAAATTTTATCATTTTATTAATTGCAATACTTCTATGGCTCAACAACGATTTTTCATCCACATCTAATTGTCCAAAACTTATATTTTTTTCACTTGGAATAAATATTGGATCATAACCAAATCCATGTTCACCTTTGATTTCAGAAGCAATACTCCCATGACACTCTCCAACAAATAAAAATTCTTTATTTTTATAAAATAAAGCTACAGTTGAAATGAATTTAGCATTTCTATTTTTCTCATTTCTCATTAACTCTAATATTCCTTGATTTCCTATTGTTGAATAAACAAAAGAAGAATACGGACCCGGAAATCCATTCAAACATTCAATAACTAATCCTGCATCTTCTATGAAAAAATCTCCTTGAATTTTTTCTTTTAAATTATCTAATGAAAACCTTGCTATTTCAGAAAAACTATCATTTTGACTCTCTATATATTCTAAATTTTCATGAGAAATATTGATCTCATATTTTTCTCCAATCAAAAGAGCTTCCTCATACTTGTGAATATTAGAAGTTATAAATTTAAGAACCATGATTTTCCAAAAATATTAGAGTTTAAATTTATATTACTCAGATCGTAGAAATTGATTAAATAGACTCATTTATTTCTACAAACTATATTAGATATAACCAAAATACAATAAAAATAAGATGCATTTAGTTTGATATGGAGGATTATAAAGAATACTTTCCCAAATCAAAAAAAGTATATTTTGATCATGCCACAAAATCTCTCCCTCCCTCCGTTTCATTAATTAATTTAAAGCCTTCAAGAAACTATAATCATTCTTTTTCAGAAATCGCAAGATCAAATCAGAAATTATATTTATCAATTAAGTCGAAACTTTCTCAAATAACTGGCTTGAACAAGGATAATATCGCGCTTTTACCAAATCGAAATATTGCATTAAATTTGATATTTCATAGTTTGAAGTTAAATGGCCAAAATACTGTAATTACCTCTATTTCAGAGGACACATCAATTATAACACCAATGATCAAATTATTTGATATATCTTTTTTTGAAAAATCAGATTCTGAATACACTGATATTGACATTCTTATCTACTCTTGTATTGATAATATTACGGGTCAAATAAAATCATTTGATAAAAAAAATAAGGACCAAATAAAAATTATAGATGCCTCATTTAATTTGCTAACCTATAATGTAAAGAAGCACAATGCGGACATAATTATCGCTGAATTAAGTATTGATGCCTTATCTCCATTACCATTATGTATGATCTTTATAGGTGAGGCATATGCAAAACTTCAAAATCCATTTCCATCAGATGGTAATATTCAATCTTATAATAAAAATAGATATATTTTTCATAATGACATCAGTTCAATGGAGTTGGGATTAATTGATTATAACGTTCTTCATGCTTTTGAGAAAGCTTTAGATTTTAGTTTACAAATCGGCATGAAGAATATTTTTGATTATAAGTCTTCAATATCTAAATACTTGCAATCAAAATTATCCCATATCTCAAATCTCTCTGTTTTAATTTTCCCTCATCTTCAAAATGATATTCTCTCACATTTGTCTATTCAAGTTTCCAATGCGCATGATATTAACTTATTACTAGATGAAATATCAAATATCGAAGTTAGATCCGGAGAATTATGTTCTCAAATTGGGATTTCGCATTACGGATTAGATAATTTAATTCGTATATCTTGGCATTTAAGCACTTCAAAAAATGATATTGACTATTTAATAGATGAGTTAATAAGAATTTTTGAGATCCTAAATTAATTTAGATTTAACATAATTTATTGAGTCTCTAATAATATCACATGCAAAATCAATTTCTTCTTTTGAAATAATCAATGGAGGTGCAAATCTAATTGTATGAACATGCGTTTGTTTTGCTAATAATCCCCTTTTCTTCATTTCTAAAACATACTTCTTTGCTTTTCCACCTTTTTCATTAAATTGTATTGCCAATAAAAGTCCTTTCCCTCGGACTTCTTTGATAATATCTTTAGGTAACTCCATTAATCTATTCTTAAAATATGCTCCCAAATTATCTGCATTTTCAGCTAAATTCTCTTCTATCAACACATCAATTGCCGCACTCCCAACTGCGCATGCAAATGGATTACCTCCAAATGTAGAACCATGACTTCCCGAGGTCAAAACAGACAAAATCTCTTTTTTACCTAAGGCCGCACTTACTGGAAATAGCCCTCCACCAAGAGCTTTACCAACAATTAATATATCTGGTTTAATCTCTTCATGCTCAAATGCAAATCTTTTCCCTGTTCTAGCAAAACCTGTCTGAATTTCATCCAGTATCATTAATACATTATTATCATCACATACTTTTCTTACTTCTTTCAAATAACCATTGTATGGTACAATTACCCCTGCTTCTCCTTGAATTGGTTCAATCATAAATCCTACAGTATTTTTATTTATTGCCTTTTTTAGTGCATTGATATCTTGATACGGTATTATTTTAAATCCAGGGGTCGCAGGTCCAAAACCACCATGAGTATCAGGATCATCAGAAAAACCTACAATTGTAATCGTCCTACCATGAAAGTTATCATTTACAACAATTATCTCTGCCTTGTTCTCACTTACACCTTTTTTCCAATATCCCCATCTTCTAGCAATTTTTAGTGCAGTTTCTACTGCCTCAGCACCAGTATTCATAGGACATGCCATTTCCATCCCACTATATTGACATAATTTTTTCATGAAACTACCTAGTTGATCATTAAAGAACGCTCGAGATGTTAATGTAATTCTATCCATTTGATTTTTTGCAGCTTCAATAATTTTTGGATGTCTATGACCTTGGTTCACAGCAGAATATGCACTTAAACAATCAAGATATTTCTTACCATCAACATCCCAAACCCATACCCCTTCTCCCTTGCTAAGTACCGCAGGAATAGGTGTATAATTAGGTGTTATCCAATTTTTTTCCTCATCAATGTACTCTTCAGATAAAGTTATGTTTTGTAATTTCTCCATTTTATCCTATAATATTACTAATTTAATAATTGTTTTTTCAAGAAATTTTTTTTTGATAATAATCACAATAATAAACTCATCAACTTTTTATTATCTTTTACAATAGTATAAAATGTGATAAAATGTGGTAATATATATGATTGATAATAATTTCTACGAACGTAATTTATTGGTATCAATCATTATATACTATGTTTATATCGTATTACAAAATATAGCATCAATTACTAATTTTGCCTTATTAATCGATACCAACACATGGACATTAATCGAGTTATTACTATTAATTTTCCCTACATTTATAGTATTGAAAGAAAATAATTCTCAACTAGTTCTTCGGTTACTGAAAATTTCTATTGTTTTGACCATAGGCCTCTATTATTTGGTTTTAATAAATTACTCAATATTAGATTTTTATTTTTCACTTTATATAATTTTATTACATTTATTGATCATTTATATTATCCAAGCACAACCAAATAAATATCTTAAACTATTCAATATCATACTATTATTTGAAATATTAACTCTCATTCTACGTATAAGTAATTTGATAATTTATATTGAATTCATAGGATTTTTCGAGGAACTAATTATTTTTTCATTAGTAGCCTATTACATAAAGTCAAAAGTTAATAATAAAATTGATCTAATAATCATTATAATTTCATTCTTAATGGGTTGGTTGATTGGTGACTTAATAAGTATTTACAGTGATCGATCATTTATCTTCACTACTCTTTTTGATCAATTATTTAGTTTAGGTTCTTATGAGATTTCATCTTTCATCAATAGTAATTTTTTCCTTAATCTTCATTTAGGATTGTCATTGTCTTTAATTTCATTCTTTATAATTAAAAAACCACGATTAACATCCTGTCTATTAATTTTAGTTGCGAGTGATATTTTATCTCCATTTTTAATATTGGCAAGAATTCTTATCATATACAAGATAGTTATTTTAATGAATAAATCATAATGATTACGTATAGCATTTACAAATAATATTTTGATTTCAAATTTAATTCAAAACATATTATTTATTATCCTTTAATTAAATATAATATTGAAGTAATAAATATTTCATCAAAAAAACTTTATGAGCGCATGGCATAGTCTGGAATTGCGCGGGCCTGCGGAGCCCGAGGTCGAGGGTTCAAATCCCTCTGCGCTCGTTTTTTATTTACCATACATGCCCTAAGAGTTGTAATTTACCTTTACGAAAATTTGTGATAACTGGAACATTAATTTTTTTACACCTTTCCTTCAATTTTTTGTCATAAGTAAATACTATTCCGTTTACTCTTTTAGCTGTTTTTAGAATTGCCACATCAGTTCCATCATATATTCTATCATCTTCATACTGCTCAAAATTATTTATTAGTTCCATTGCAAATTTAGCATATCTCGCACGTTTATCATTTTTAGTTAAATCCCTTAATATTTCTGATTGTACCATACTATGAACATAAATGGTACTCTTTTTTTCAATTAACTTAGTAACATCATCTTGTATTCTAATTCCATATTCATCTGAATGATATAACACATTTGTATCAATTAATATAATTAAATCTCCCACAATAATTCCTCAAACTATCAAGAGGATATGTTTACTTCTAATTCATTAAATTCATCAACTTCACCATATCCAATTAATCTCCATCTCTTCTGAAATCTCCTTGAAATAGCAATTTTAGACATAGGATTCATCGCAATTTGAGGTCTCAAGTTCAATGAAATTCTACCCTTCTTTTCGATTTTTTCTACTAATCCCACCGTTGTAGCAGTTCCAACTGTCAATAATAGTGTTTCTCCATTAACAACTGGCTTAACAGTTTCTCTTGTATCGGTTCCTACAACCTCCTTGAATAAATTAACTTTCAATAATATTTTATTTACAACAGGTGGTTCGGCTCCAACTGCAGAAATGATATTTCCTGCTAAATTATCTGATCTTGCCATAGCAGGATCTATCTTTGTGGCCAAAGCTAATAACCCCCCAGGCTGAGCTTCATCTACTGAACCCATTGATCCAACTTGAATGCTTTCAACTTTTGTTTTCACGGGAATAAATTTAGTATCTTTACCTTTTTTCTTTTTTAATCCAGGTAGTATTACCACTTCATCTCCAACATTAAGTTTTCCAGTAATTAAAGAGCCTCCCAATACACCCCCTTTTAATTTAGAAGGCTTAGTACCTGGTCTATTAATATCAAACGATCTTGCAACCATCATTCTCATCGGTTCATCTACCTTTCTATCCGGAGTAGGAATAAAATATTGTATTGCTGATAATAGCACATCCAAATTTGCTCCATGAAGTGCACTCATAGGAATTATTGGTGCATTTTCAGCAATCGTTCCCTTTAGAAAATTCTTAATATCCATATAATTTTGTTTTGCTTGTTCTGATGTAACTAAATCTACCTTATTTTGAATGACGACTATTTTTTGTATTCCAAGCGCTTCTAATGCCGCAAGATGTTCTCTTGTTTGAGCTTGTGGTACATCATTATTTGCCGCAATAAGCATCAATGCACCATCCATAAGTGCTGCTCCAGATAACATTACTTGCATTAAAATTTCATGTCCTGGTGCATCTACAAAAGATACTTTTCTAGCTACTTCTGTTTTAGCTCCACATTTTTCACACTCATCATAAACGGTCCAACAATCTGGCTCATCACATGAACCACATTTCATAATATCTGCATCAGCATATCCTAATCTTATGGTAATACCTCTTTTTAGTTCTTCTGAGTGTTCATCGGGGAATTTCCCTGTTAGTAATTGAATTAAAGTTGATTTCCCCTCATCAACATGCCCTGCAGTTCCAATGTTAATTTCAGGGGGTATATTTGATCTTGTAATTTTGAACTTTTTTTCCTTTTCAATAGTTTTCTCAGGTTTAATATTTTTCTTAGGTTTTTTCACCACTTTAGCTTTTGCTGCTCGGGGTTTTCTTTTCTGTTCCTCAGTTTTAGCTGCTCGGGGTTTTCTTTTAACAATCTTTTCTTCAACTATACTTAATCCCCTCAATTCCTAAATTCATAGTTCAGATAATGGCTTAGAACCTTCATTTGTGACTTTTATATTGAGTTGCGCAATATCATCTTGTATCTCCGCACCTCTTACTCTTTTTTTCTTTCTAATTCCTTTTCTAGTAGGTTTATAACCAACACCACCCCTCAAAAGTAGTCTATGATGACCATTCCCTTTGAGATCTTGTCTTAATGGAGTACCTGAGTCATCACTTCCTCCTGTAATTTTAAATTTATAATCATCAATGTCTAAACCTAAAATTGATCCCTCAAATTCATCACCGATGCTAAGGCCATATAGAGGTACTCTTTTTTCACCTTCTAATATGATTTTATGAGTTGCTCCTTTTGAGGTACCTACATTTAATATCATTCGGTCTGCCATATTTACTCAATTGCATCTTCTTTTTTAATTACTTCCATATATTACAACTTTTGAAACAATATAACCACTATATAATTTATCATTTGAATTTCAAACAAATCATTATAAATTACCATACACAAGTTATACAAAAATTTTCAAATATATTTTTAAATATATTATTGCACATATCGGAATCTTTCATATTGTTTTTATTTATTAAATTAAAAATAAATTTGTCCTACTTTTTTGTTCTTCATTTTAGCACTTTAATTTAGGTCGAGGGATAAATCTTGTATTATATATCTACAATAAAAAGTACATTAAGAGTTCCACCTTCAAGGTTCAGTGAAAATTTAAGTGATATATTGTTAGAATTAGCACGTGACTCATTGGAAGAACGTATTTATGATAAAATTGGTTTTATTGTTGCAGTTTTAGAAGCTGGAACCGTAGACGAAGGTCATTTAATACCAGGTGATGCAGGTGCATTCTATGAATGTGATTTTAAAATTTTAAGTTATATCCCTGAAAGAGGTGAAGTAATCGAAGGTGAAGTCATTGAATTAATTGATTTTGGTGCTTTCATCAGAGTTTCAACTATAGATGCACTTTGTCATGTTTCACAAATGGCAAATGATTTCTTCTCTTATAATTCAGGTCAAGAAATTCTTATCGGTAAGCAAGACTCAAGTTTAACTGTTCGTAGAGATGATGTAGTTAGGGGAAGAATCGTAGTTGTAGGAATGCAAAGAAATGCTATCAGAGTTGGAGTAACCATGCGTCAAAATGGATTAGGAAAAATGGAATGGATCCAAAAATGGAAAGAGGAGCAATTAGCAAAAGCATAGGTGATTTATTTTGAAAGCTTGTAAAAAATGTAGACGAATTCTAAAGAAAGATGAAATTGAGGAGATGATGAAAGAAAATCCTTCAATTCGTTGTCCGATTTGTAAAAGTACTGACTTGTCAGAAGATTTCAGTGGTCATGTAATCATTGTAGACCCTGAAAATAGTGAAATTGCAGAAAAATTAGGAGTCACACTCCCCGGGAATTATGCTCTAAGAGTCCGTTAAAACATTTAATCTGAGATCTCTTCAAATATTTGTTATTGATTAATAAATATCTTAAATTACAAATAACTAAAAACAATGAAACTTATGGATTTTGAATTATATTCATATCAATTAACTGCTAAATTAAGATCCATTTTGGCAAAGCCAAAGGGTGTTTTAATTGAGGGTTCAATTGATGAAACATTGCCTGTTTTAAAATCAAAACTTCTTCCCAAACAAGGGTTAATTATTTGTGTTGGAGATGTAATTACTAATCTGCTTGTAGAACATAATTTTAATCCAGACTTAGTTATAACAGATGGGAAAACAAAACGTGAGTTAATTGAGAAACCATTTCAGAATTCAAATTATATATCCATGAAAACAAAGTCCCCTGCAGGAATGATAACAAAAAATGCTTGGTCTACAATCAAAAAAAGTCTATCTCAGTTATCTGAAGGGCAATATATTCATATTGAGATTGATGGGGAAGAAGATTTAATGGTACTTCCTGTAATTATTGAATTTCCTATTGGGTCCAAAATTATATATGGTCAGCCAAATAAAGGTGCAGTAATACGAGAGATTAATCAAGTTTCAAAAGATGATTGTATATCAATAATTAAACAAATGTTGAAAATTACTTTTTAAATTCAGTATGTCCACAAAATCCACAAGTCCATCTATCAGAATGTTCTGCCATTTTGTATCCTAATTGTCCATCATGTTGGTCACAATTTTTATATTTTCTCTCAAGACTATCATCATTAACTTCAAAATATTCGCTCATTCTGTTTCTTCCTCCAATAATTGGTTTCTTTTCATGATAAATTTAGGTTCAACAGAAATTGACTGTTCATCTTTGTATATATTAGCATACCCTAAACTCATGTTTAAACCAAATTGTGTTTCAATTTTCTTAATAATGGTCATATTTCTATCGGTATTCATCATTGCTGCTAATTTTGCAGCTACAGTCCCTCTTGTAGGAGTCTCTTTCTTATCATGCATTACCTTGAATTCTACCTCAGTTCTCTTTAACAATGAGTTTTCATTTTGATGTATAATCTCTATTTCCATAGTTTTAACCTATAATATCATTAAAAGTGAAATTACATATTAATGAAACGGTATAAAACTGTGTATATTTTCTGATTTCAATTAAAGTAGTTTCTATTTTTTCACATTTACATTTTGCTTTCATAAATAACTACATTATTATCATCAACCCAAGTTCCATCTCCCTTGGCTCTTCCGCCCTTCAAATATATTTCATGGACGTCATCCACTCGCATAATTATGAAATACCCTATCAACATTATTGAACCAATAAAAACTAATCCCATTCTTGTTGCCATTTCAATACTAAAACCTGCACCTTGATTCAAGCCTAAAATAGTGGTTGCCCAAATAAACGGGCCAATTGCAGCTGATATCCTTCCAAAAATATTTGCAAACCCGAAATAATTTCCTACCTTTGATGGTGGCGATAATTCTGTGACATATTGTCTTTGTACAACCCAGCCGCCTCCTAAAGCAGGCCCAACCAATACAGGAAAAACATATACTAACCATTCAGGAGTATTTGTCCCATTTGTTAATTCTAAATTTGTAAAAAATGCGATAATTAATGCTGTAATCCAAAATATAGTAATTAAAGTTAATCCCTTTTTTGGCCCGTTTTTATCAATATATTTTCCAACTGGATATGTGAATGCAACCGCACCTATTATACCTATACCTAACACGATTAATACTGGTCCTGAATCCCCAAATTCTAATCCAATTTGAACAATTGGAGTCATATATGCAATTACTGTATTTGCTGCATCTACATAAATTAACCAACCAATCAAGAAAACAAACATTGATCGGTAATTAAAAATTTCTTTAGCTGTATCTATTGCATTATTTTTGACTTCCTCAAATAACTCATCATTTTTCTTAGGTAACATCTCTCTATCTTTTTCTTTCAGAGTTACTATCGGTAATGCAAATAATAAAAATAATAATGCTCCTACAGGGAACATATATGGAATATATCCTAATTCAAAAACTCCTTCTGATGGTTTTATAACAAAATCACCAAATATGGGAGCCAATGCAAAACCTAACCCAATACCAATAAAACTTCCAAAGTAACCTATTGCGACACCTGTTCCAGAAACAGTGGCAACTTTATCTCTATCGGTAATGAATGGTAACATACTATCATAAACTATCAAACCTAGTTGATAAAACATGTTAGCAAAAAAGAAAATCAATAGTATTACTATAATACTCTTAGTGAATGCAGAAATCACGAGTGCAGCCATAAACGTTATACAAAGCATACTTATTCGGATAAGCAAACCATTTCTTCTTTTTAGTTGATCTGCATAAGCTCCTAAAAATGGCGATATAGTTGCTAATATTAAATTCCCAATTAATAAGACCGTAGAGAACGCAAAATTTGCACTATTAATGGCACTATCTCCATCTCCATCTCTTTCGAAATATAGTATTTGTAATAAAGGTAAAAACACTAAAGATACGACTACCATTGAATAAATAGTATTTCCTAAATCATAAGATATCCATTTGTAAACATTTTTTCGGTACCATGGCTCATGGCTAATTCTTATTTCATTTGATATTGTTTCAGAACTATTTTCCACAACTGAGATATAATTCACCTAATTAAAATTTATCTCGAATATTTTAGACAGAAAGGTATATTATTCTAGTATATGTCTCTAAAATAGTTCTTTTCGGTTTAATATTAAATTTGTAAAAAATAAAAATAAAGATATTAGGAATAAAACCAGAAATAATAGTAAGGCAATATTTGGTTCTGGATCTAATTTATTCAAATTAAAAAAAATCGCCGGCAATATTGCATCTATATAATCGCCTAAATTGAAGTAATTAATACCATCCTCTAAATTAGTTTGATTGTTTGAAATAGAAGATATAATGAAAAGAGATAAAATAGAACTAAGGATTGCATACAATGATCTATCAAAAATACTTGAGATCATTAGTGTCAAACCAATAATCATTGATTGTAGCAGTAAAATCAAAATAAACATTACCACTACTTCATCTAATGAAGTGTAAAATGCAAAAGGAAATTCTGCATCATATCTGATTAAGTTATAATAATAAACAAAACTCATTGATGGGATTTGTAATATTGCCAAAATAGAAACTAACCCAAAAAACTTTCCAAGTACTATCTCCGAATGATATGTTGGTTTGCTTAAAATTAATGATAATGTATCATTTTCAATTCCACTAGCTATTTGGTCACTACATAAAATTGCTAAAAATATTTGACCCGGGAATAAAGTCAAAAATAAGCCTTTCACAAAATTAGCGGTATTTAATTGAGCATAATAAATCGCAATCCCTGTTCCTGTCTGAACCACCAATTCACCCGATTGTAAAAATAGCAAAAATATAGGTAATACAAAATAATAAGCAAATGAAATGTAAAATCTTTTTTCTCTTAAAAACGATTTAAACGTATCACTAGCAATTATTATAATTCCCTTCCCATAGTTCTCTGGTATCTTAAAATCTAAAAAATTATGATTCATTCATTTATCTCCTCTTTTTGTCTTTGTTTTTTATTAACTAAATCCAGAAACAATGTTTCCAATGAATCTCTTTTAGGTATCATTGATCTAATCTCAATACCTTTTTCACTGCAAAGCTTTGGTAGTATGGACCAAAATTCCTCCAAACTATGTATCTCATCAATAAAAATTCTATCTTTCTCTTGATATGCACTATAATTATTATTGAGAAGAATATTCAATAAATCACTTGGTTTGTTTGTTCTTAATTCATATTCTTTATCATATACATCTTTCGTGAGCTCATGAATATTGCCCGAGGTTAATACACTTCCCTCTGACATAATAGCCACGTGGTTTGTCATTCTCCTAATTTCAGGTAATATATGGGATGAAATTACTACTGTTTTTGAATCATCCTCAGAGAGACTTTTTATTAAATTCATCACATAAACCCTTCCTGCTGGATCTAAACTTGCTGTTGGCTCATCTAATATTAAAATTTCTGGATCTCCAATTAATGCATTAGCAAAACCTAATCGTTGTTTCTCTCCACCTGAAAGTTTACCGATTTTCATGTCTTCAAATCTCCCCAAACCAACCTGATCTAAAATGTCCCTACCGTCTTTTTTTGCGTCATACTTATTTTTACCAATTAGTTTACCCATTAGTACCATGAAATCAATTACTGTTTTTTCTTGATATTGAATTGAATTTTGAGGCAGATATCCTATCATCGAATTCACTGTTACTCGATCTTTCCATGGATCTATTCCATTAATTCTTATTTTTCCAGAAGAAGGTCTAATTCTTCCAGTCAATAATTTTATCGTGGTTGATTTCCCAGCTCCATTTGGTCCCAGGAGCCCGTATAGTGTTCCTTTAGGTACCTCCAAATTTACTCTATATACTATTGGTTTACCATCAACAAATTTTGATACCCCCTTGATTTCAATTGCATTATCTCGCATTTTTTAACCTCCATAATACTGAAAGAAAAATCGGTGTAATTATTGATATCCATGAAAATGTAATGAACCCAACTTCCTGAACTACATCAGGTGATCTTAATTCATCTAACTCATTAAGATAAGATAATATTAGCAAACCATCTAATGTTGATTTTATAGTTACATCTATTTGATTTACTTCCGACAAACCAGACCTTGAACTTTGTTGATTGAATATAAATCTAGAAATTGAAGATTTGTCATCTAAAGTATTTAAATTCATAAATGATCTTAATGCATTCAAAGACTTTCTCGTATATTCCATACTAGAACTTCCATTTTGTTTATCAGAAAATGCACCATCACTTGTTCTATGTGAAAGAATGTACTTTTTAGCTAAATCACTATCTACTGGTTTTTCTCCTAATATATTTAAAATATTTACACTCAATAAGGCGTGATCTAATGAAAAATATGATCCATTTGCATATTGTAATTTTTTAATTTCATCAATTAATTCAAAAATAGGGAATGTAGGTACTACTCCAAGTATACCAGAACAAGCTAAATAATCATACCATAATTCAAGATTACTTAAAGTTAGTTCATTAATTGATATAGTTGCATTAAGTGTTGTTAACAATAAATTTAATGAAGAAGCGTTCAAGTACTGATAAATCTTCCAATTACTAAATTGAGATTGGTTTACGTCTAAAAATACTAATCCATAAACCGCATCAATAGTACTCTCTAAATCAACTGGGCTATCTGAATCACCTGCAAACCCTCCTGTTTCATCTTGAAGACTTTGAAAATAATATAATAAATCCAATGAATTATTGATTTCCGATTTTAATATAGATTTAGCATACATCGCATTTACTGTACTTTTCAAATTTACCTCATCACCTATTTGATTGGTATATCCACTTTTTTCTACTCTCATTTCATCAATAAAATTAATTATACTTTCTTCTCTTGTTGCTCCCTCCACCATCATACTACTCATTATCAGTAATAAAATAAAAATGGCCTTCGAAAGCTTATATTTCATATTTAAACTACAAATCTCTACTATAAATAGCTATCAAATATAAAATTTAATTATCGGTAACTTTTTTTTTCCTTTTCTTTCACCAACATGCATTAATTATTATACTTATCTTTGATATATGTGTACAATTTATATTATTAATTTACACTTTGAAATAAATGTATGTTAGAACTATTATGATGTGTGTAATTGAAGTTTGAAATATTCAATATAATTTTATTTAGAATTTTTATCTATTTGTCTTCGGAATAATTCAATTCCAGTTAAACCAACTACAATACCTGCAATAATGATCAATAAATTACTTCCAAAATCNCTTGATGGTTCTTCTGGAATTATNGTATTCGATANTGTTTGTGTAGAAACTTCTGTTGATACTTCGGTAGAGGTTTCAGTGGAAGTCTCAGTAGTCTCAGTAATCTCAGTAGTATTAGTAGGTGCTANATAAGGATCAACNGTAAAACTTGAAGTTAAACTCAAAGAATTGTTNGCGCGATCTATAATTAATAAAGTAACATCATANNCTCCCTCCAAGAAACCAGCATTAGATATTTCCANTANNTCNCCTGAAGATATGTTTCCAGATGCAAAAGTTGCATTGTTAATAAAAAGAGTATAACTTGATAAGGTAGGATCTGTTACCTTGAAGCGAATTAAACCATTAGTTTCGGTCTCCATATAATCATCTACCGTAAATAAAGACAACACAGGTATATTTGTATCTAGTAAGTTCACCAAAAGAGTTTGATTTGCATTATTTGCATTGGTATCAATAAAACTTAGTGTAAAATTATATTGAGTCAAATTGTAAGATCCATCCATAAAATCATTTAAGTCTAAATTTAGACTCGAGGAATTTAATTCCTTTGAATATAATTGTTCATCATTTTGATAGACTTTAAGAGAATCTAAGTTGTCGTCACTTACATTAAAATTAAGAATTTGACTTGTACCAACTTCATGATCTATATCAAATGTATCATGATATATTTGTGGAATATTGTCAATTACTNTGACATTGATATATTTTGTTAAGGTATCATTTTGTGCATTACGAAATATCAATGTCAAATTAGAATATTGAAATATAGTATCATCTATTGTTGTAAAATTTGTATAAGAGTATTGCGAGTAAATATCATGTAAATCTAATGATATTGTATCATTATCTGAGTAATTATAAGAATTTATCAACTCATCATTTAAGAAAATATCATACGTAGTAGCATTTTCAGTTGTAATATTAAATACTATATCATTTATAGATCCAAAGTTGTAATCAATATTATTAGGCAAATTGTTAACTATAATATCAGATGGTCGTAGATATAGGATCCAAGTTTCATTAGACAAGGAACTATCAGGACCAATTCCTCCAAATAAAATTACAAAATCTGAATAGGAGTCATAAGCCATTCCATGTGTCCATCTCCCACCAGGTGTGTTTGTAGAATTTATTTCATACCATGAATTCTCATCATAATCAAAACTCCATATTTCATCATAACAACACACATTACTCGTCCCACTATAAAATATCGATCGTTTCATAATTGGGTCATAAAACATATTTGACGCATAAGAACGTCTTTTCGTAGGTTCATTTGTAGAATTTAAATTAGTCCAAGTGTTAGATTTATAATCGTATGCCCGAGTGTCAGACGGGTTAGTCCATCCACCATATACAATAAATTTTCCATTATCTTGATCAAATGAATAATATGCCCCCACTCTATTTCCTGGACCACCTGTTATGTTCATGTTAATCCATTTATTACTAGTAGTATTGTAAGACCATGTCTCGTCGCCTACATTGTATCCTCCATGCATTAATACAATATTATTGGTATTATCATAAACCATTGAAGTATATGCTCTTTTAGGAGGACTATTTGTTGGGGTGACTTCTGTCCAATTATTAGTTACATAATCATATGTCCATGTATCTGCTAAATATTGAGCATAACGATGTCCTCCAAATAAAATTATTTTATTTGTTACAGGATCGAAAACCATTATATGTCCATACCGGCCAGATGGCGAATTATTTGGATGCATTTGAGTCCAGTTCATTGTGTTCGAATCAAAAACCCAAGTATCATCATTATGTACACGACCATCACTCAAACCACCAAATAATATTGTTTTTTTATTTTCACTATCATAAACCAAATGACCATGATTACGTGCTGATGGGGAGATTGTAAGATTTAATTTCTCCCAATAAGGCCCAAATTCTTCGGACTCAAGTAAATCATTAGATAGGTCCATCTCAGGCTCTGATATTCCAGATACAACAGTCATTTGAGGTGATAACGAAATTAATAACAGAATTGATAGAATTACTAAATTTACTTGAATTTTCATTTTATTACGTTTCCCCCTAAAATCTTATTTTTTATTAATATATAGATTTGAAGTAAAAATTTCCAAAATTAATTATGAACCAGTACTTGAATATTTTTAAAATAAGATTTAAAATTAAAATCTATTATTTTAGATATATTTTTCTTTTTTACTATTTCAATGAAAATTATGAAAGTAGTATTCCAAAAACAAGGACTTATTGATAATGATTATAAAAATTATTTTATCAACAATTTACCCAATGATATAGACGTAATTTTTGCNGATAGTTCAAACCCTGATGATATTTGTGATATGATTTCAGATGCTGATGTATTCGTAGGTTTCTCTATTACTAAAAAATTCATTTCTGCAGCTAACAATCTAAAATTAATTCAAATTCCATGGACTGGTATCAATCGGTTTCCAAAAGAAGAATTACCTNATAANTTTGATTTTCTAATTTCAAATTCTCATTCAAATTCATTAGCCGTAGCAGAACATACTGTTGCATTAACATTAGCTTCATCTAAATTATTAATTGCAAGACATATCTCAATGACAAATGGAAATTGGACTGTTCGTTCAAATGATGATTATTCACATTGGATACATGGTTCGACTATCGGAATCATCGGATATGGTGCCATTGGTAAAAAAGTAGGCCAAATTTTCAAATATGGTTTCAATTGTAAAATCCTTGGTATTAAACGTACTATCTCTTCTCAAAGTGATGAAATATGTGATTTNATCGGAGATCTAGCTAATTTGGAACAGATATTAGGGAAATCNGATTANATTATTCTATGTTTGCCTCTCACAAAAGAGACAAATAATCTCATCGATGAAAAAGAATTTTCTCTAATGAAACCTAATTGTACAATTATAAATATTTCAAGAGGTGAAATTATTAATGAAAAGGCATTATATGAAAATCTCTCAAAAAATAAAATCGCAGGTGCAGGGATCGATACATGGTATAATTATCCAAAAAAAGATAATTTATACAATAATTATCAAAACTATCCTTTCGAAAAATTAGATAATATCGTGATGAGCCCTCATGTTGCCTCAAAAATCAGTGATCGTACNAATTCCTCCTCTCAAGATATTTTAGATAATATTCTTGCAATTTATAATAACGAAATCCCCAAAAATCAAGTAAATATTGAATTAGGATACTAAATGAATATTAATCCTTATAGGGATTATATTTTACTTTTTTTTATGGAAGTAATAAAGTTAGACTCAAAATCTCATGATGATCCCATATTAAAGAGTATAGCAAAATTGATGGTTATTGAAGATAATTCAATCTATACTAANTTACCACCAAGATCAATAGATCTATTCTATTATAGTTTGTCTGACTCAGAAAGAATTTCTCATTCTCATGTATTTTTTCTCATAAAAAAATCAAATGAAGATATTGGATATGCTTTCTTTAGATTTTTTAATATAACTGATAAAGATCAAATGATCCTCTATATTTACATAACTCCCCACCATCGACGAAAAAAATTAATGNATAATGCATTAAATATGATCCGTGGTGAAATTCCAAAACATATACGNATTATTGGTATTTTTCATATAGAGGATAAAGAAACAGAAAATCCCCTCATAAAAGAATTATTAAAACAAAAATTTGGTATACAACCTGTTTATGTAGAAAGATATAATACATCTGATTTAACAAAATTTAACAAGTTAAATATTAAAATGATCGCGGATCAGTTAGAACAAAAGGCTAAAAATAATGGTTTTGAGATTTATTTTATAGAAAATGGCGATTTTAATATTATTCCCAATTTCAATTATAGTCAATATCTTACAATGTTGGGTAGGATTTGGAATGATATGCCAAAAGAAGACGCAANTTGGGAAGAAGAAATTATAAGTGAGGACATTTATAATGATCGTATTAACAGTATTACCAAGCGTTTCAAAGGAACATTATGGCATATTATTGCAATCAATTCACAAAATAGAGAATATGCCGCAACTACGGATGTATATTTTTATCCGTACAATATCTCTGAGGTAAAACAAGCAGATACAGGAGTTGATCGTAAATATCGTGGTTTTGGATTAGGTAGGACTGTAAAATATATGATGTTAAATAAAATTTTAANTGATGATAGACTTAAAAATNCGAAAATTTGGGTAACTGGCAATGCAAACTCAAATAAACATATGCTATCAATTAATGATGAATTAAATTATATTCATGATTATACTGAATATTATTATGAATTGCCTATTGAAAAATTTGACACTTATCTTTCAAATTCTGATAATTNAAAATAAACTTCATAGTAAAAATAAGAGTCCCTTATCTTATATGCTATAAATCAAAAAAATAAACGAATNATATGATTGAAATTCTAAATAGTATTGAATCAGAATTACAATCATTAGGTGATTTAAATCCATCAATCTATGAAATTTTCTCGGTTTCATTCACATTGGAAAAAAAAATAAATTTTGATAGTTTTCATAAAAGCTTTCATAATCTAAAAAATATCTCTAAATTTCAATTAACTAACAATGGTAAATCACAATTTGCTGTAGGTAAAGTAGACGAAATTAAATTACAATATGATCAAGATGTGGAACAGTTTCAATTACCCTTCATGCAATTATTTAACAAANTTCACATTATTAAGGGACAAAATAAGCCAAAATTATATGGCTGTTTCCCNTTTTCAAACAAAAAGCAATCATCTGTCTGGGGTAATCTTGCATATCCAACCTTTTTTCTCCCTTTGATTGATTTTACTATTGAAGAGAATGAATTACATATAACAATAAATTTCAACTCAAAATTTCAAATACATAATTTGATCAAACACATCAAATCATCCAACAATCTTGCAACAATATCAAAAGATAAACTAAATTCAAATTTTGATCCACAATCTAAAATNCATTGGATTGAATTATGTGAGCGTGCAATTCATAAAATAAATCAACATGAACTCGAAAAAGTGGTTTTATCAATGACCAAGAAAATTAAACATGATAAAAATCTTAATCACAATTATATAATAGAGAATTTGATATCAAGACAAATTAACTCAAATATTTTTTTGTATCAAAATGAAGATGATTTAACATTTTTTGGAGCATCACCAGAAATATTAATTGAAACCAAATCAAATCAATTACAAACAATGGCATTAGCTGGAACTATAAAACGAGATGATGACCATTTAAAAGATATTGAATTATCAAAAAACCTTCTTAAAAGCAAAAAGGAACAATTAGAACATAGGATTGTTTTAGATGATATCATAGATACTCTTTCAAAATTTTTTGATAATAATATAATGTATGATGAAACACCATCAATTCTAAAATTAAAAAATCTACAACATCTTAAAACAACTATAAATGTAAAATATGATGAAATAAATTACTTTGGCATATTAGAGCAAATGCACCCCACACCAGCATTAGGTGGAAAACCCAAGTTGAAAGCAATTCAATTCATAGACCAAAATGAATCAATGAGTCGAGGGTTATATGGGGGCTACTTAGGCTGCATAGATATGGATTTTAATTCCAAACTTATTGTAGGAATACGTTCTGCTTTAACTAATAAAGATCATACTTACTTATTTGCAGGGGCAGGAATTGTAAAGAGTTCTATACCTGAGAGTGAATGGAATGAAACAGTTTTAAAATATTCTCCCTTACTAGATGCTATGGAGGTTCAATAATGATTAATCCCAATATTCAATGGTCATTTATTCTCGCACAACAGTTTAGGTACTTGGATATTGAAGATATTGTCATCTGTTCTGGTTCTCGGAATTCTCCATTAACACTCGCATTTAATGATATTGAAAATTTCAATTGCCATTCTTTTATTGATGAAAGAAGTGCAGCTTTTTTTGCAATCGGTCTTGCAAAAAATTCAAATAAACCAGTAATTTTAATTTCAACGTCAGGCACTGCTGTTGGCAATTTTTATCCAGCAATTATGGAAGCAAAACATGCTAATATCCCTTTAATTGTTATTACCGCTGATCGATCACACGAGGAAAGACTTTATGGGGCAAATCAAACTACAGATCAAATTAAAATTTATGGAGATAAAGTAAAATGGTTCGTTGACTTAGCAACTCCATCTAATCTAAATGGAGTCGACGTAAAACTATATTTGAAAAAAATTGCAGCACAAGCATATGAGCACTCTATGTTTGACACCAATGGCCCTGTTCATATTAATTTTCCTTTTAGGAAGCCATTAGAACCTACACAATTAGATTTAACCGAATATCGCATCGATTTCAAACCAATCAAGGTAATTTTACCTGAATATACATTTGACTCAAAATACATCAAATCCCTAATTGATAGATGTACTTCATCATCATTTCCTNTATTATTACTTGGCCCAGATGCTCATAGAGAAATTTCAAAAGATGTATTAACAAAATTTGTGAGTCAATTGAACCTTACTGTATTTGTTGATCCTCTATCAGGTTTCAAATCTGATATTAGTGATCGTTTTATACTTAATTATGATGTAATTTTGTCTAAACATGATGATTTGCCAACCCCAGATTTAATTATTCAAATAGGGATGATGCCAATTTCATCAGTATTACAAAATTGGTTGTCTAAATACAAGCATGATTGGATAATTATATCTAATAATTCTAATTTTCGTGATAGTATTTCTAAATCAAATATTTGGTATAAAGCTCATCCTAATTCCTTCTTTTCACAAACACCTATCACATCAATTGAAAATGAACCTAATCAATCCGTGAAACCCTGGATTGAAAAAAATCAATTTTATTCTAAATATCTTGATGTTGAACTAAAAAAATATCCTAATTTTGAAGGAAGTATACTTTTTGAATTGATGCAAAAAATGACAAATTGTCAATTGATAATTGGTAATAGTTCTATTCCACGATTAATTGGAGAATTCATTTCAAAAATTGACTCTTCAACTGTCATCAATAGCATGCGAGGTCTTAGTGGAATTGATGGTATGGTATCATATTCATTAGGTCATTCTTTAAATTTTCATGGTTCAAACTTTTTATTGATTGGCGATTTATCATTTATTCATGATCTCAATTCCTTATTATTTATGAAACAAAATAATATTTCTATGCATATAGTAATCATAAATAATAATGGAGGAGGAATATTTGAAAGATTACCAATTTCAAAATTTGACCCCCCATATGAAAAATTTCTATTTCATAAACATAACTTAAATTTCGAAAATATCGCAAAATCATTTAATATCCCTTATNTTAAGATTGAATCTATGACAAAANTATCACTTGACTCGTTTAACAAAAATATAGTCAATAACAATCAATCAATTACAGAAATTTTAACCAATGCCAAAACATCAGAAAAAATTAGACGAGAGTTACTTTCAAATAAATCTTAAATTTTAAGTGATACAAATCTTAATTAAAAATTATCCTAAAATTTGTTATTTGCCAAGAAGTTATAAAACAATAATATTAATCATAAATCAATGAAATCAGTCGATTGGGTTACTGTAAAAGATTATGAAGATATCACCTATAAGAAATATGGTGGTATTGCCAGAATCGCTATTAATAGACCCGAAATTCGCAATGCCTTTAGGCCCAAAACTGCAAAAGAGCTTTATGATGCTTTTTATGATGCCAAAGAAGACATTAACATAGGAGTCATACTATTAACAGGTGAAGGTCCATCTCCTAAAGATGGAGTATATTCATTTTCTAGCGGTGGCGATCAAAATGTCAGATCTAGCGAAGGATACAAATCCGAAGATGGGCATTCTAATTTTAACATATTAGATGTACAAAGACTTATTCGCTTTATGCCTAAAATCGTCATTGCAGTAGTTAATGGTTGGGCCGTAGGTGGTGGTCACAGCTTACATGTTATTTGTGATCTAACCTTAGCCTCNGAAGAACATGCAATTTTTAAGCAAACTGATGCTGATGTGACCTCCTTCGATGGTGGTTACGGCTCCGCATATTTAGCAAAAATGGTAGGACAAAAAAAAGCTAGGGAAATATTTTTACTAGGTAGACAGTACAATGCAAAGGAAGCATATGAAATGGGTATGGTCAATTTAGTCGTCCCACATTCAGAATTAGAAAATACTGCGTTTAAATGGGCCACAGAAATATTAGAAAAATCCCCAATATCTGTTAAAATGATAAAATATGCTATGAACTTNACTGATGACGGTTTAGTNGGTCAACAAATATTTGCAGGTGAAGCAACTCGATTAGCATATATGACTGATGAGGCAAAAGAAGGTAGAGATGCATTTTTAGAGAAACGAAAACCTAATTTTAAGAAAAAATATTTCTCTTAATAAATAAATCATCACGGTGCACTCATCATGAAAATAAATTCTTGGATTATTGCAGTAAGATTGAAAACATTACCTGCATCAATTTCACCCGTAATTATAGGTACTTCTTTAGCATATAATCATCCTGATTTTTCACTATTACCCTCAATAATTGCAGGTGNATGTGCCATTTTATTTCAAATAATTTCAAACTTAGCAAATGATTATTTTGATTTTATCAATGGTTTTGATAATCAAAATCGCATCGGACCTCAAAGAGTAATTTTGTCTGGACTATTATCTGCCAAAGAAATAAAAATAGGTATTATCACTGCAATTTTGATTTCCTTGATATTAGGTCTTTATTTAATTTGGATAGGTGGTGTTATCATCATGTTGATTGGAATAATTTCAATTATTGGTGCAATTTCATATTCCGCAGGTCCATATCCATTATCCTCAAATGGCTTAGGAGATTTATTTGTATTTTTATTTTTTGGAGTAACCGCTGTTAATGGTACATATTATCTTCATACCCTAAATTTTAATGGTGCTATTTTTGTATCTTCCATCGCAATAGGTTCAATAATCACTTCAATTTTAGTTATAAATAATTTAAGAGATTTTGATACTGATATGCAAACTAATAAAATTACATTTGTTGGTATAATTGGTCGTCAAAATTCAATATATTACTACATTTTATTGTTAAGCTCTTCTCAAATTNTTCCTTTTCTCCTATTTTTCTTTTATAATTTTAGTCTATCTGTTTTTATTCCATTATTATTATTACCTGAAGTGATATACTTGACACAGAAACTCAATTTAGCTAAGACTGGCCCTCAATTTAATAAAATATTAAGTAGGACTGCAATACATAGTTTAGTATATTCTATTTTATTTTCAATAGGGGTGATTTTATAATCAATTCAGAGTTCAATTGGCTAAAAAATGCATATCAACATACTCCTAATAAAGTCGCAATTTTCTCTAAAAACCAAAATATGACTTATTCAGAGCTCTATCATTCAAGTATAGAAATTTCCAATTACTTCACTGCTAATTACAAAAATGCTTCAAAGATTGCTTTACTTTTACCAAACTCAATAGATATGATAAAGATTATTAATGCATTAACAATTTCACCTCTTGAAATCATATTGATCAATTTTCATCTAACTAATCAAGAAATCATAAATCAATTAAATCAAATTGATCCATCCTTATTAATCACAAACAATCAACATGATATACATACCGCTGAAGATTTTCCGTATCCTATTCATAATATTTCAGATATTATCAATGAGTCAAAAAATTCTTCAAGTAAAGTATCGAATAATCATAGTCCTCAAAAAAATGATATTTTAGTAAATGTTTTTACTTCAGGCACTACAGGTACTCCAAAAATAGTTCCCTTGTCATATTTTAACTTTCAACAAAATATAATCGCTTCTAATGATCGCTTGAAAGTTGAAATAAACGACAACTGGTTAATTACAATACCTCTATTTCATTTGGGTGGATTATCAATAATTTTTCGTACTATATACAATAAATCTGCATTAACAATAATTGATAAATTTATTCCAGATCAAATCCCCTCTGTAATTAAACAATATCAAATTACTCAATTATCTTTAGTCCCTTCTATGTTAAAATTATTAATTGAATACCTTAAAGAACCATTATCATTACGTTTCATACTAGTTGGAGGTGCACATTGTCCTAAACCTCTATTATTAGAGGCAATAACATACAACTTACCTATCATTACAACTTATGGTATGACCGAAAGTTGCTCACAATTTGCTACTTCAACGTTAGACAAAGTAATTCAAAAGCCAAATAGCGTGGGTAAACCTCTCAAAGGTAATTTTGTAAAAATTAATAACAAAGATGCAAATGGTATTGGAGATNTTTTAATTAAAGGCCCCTCTATAATGAANAATTATTTAAATAAACCTCAAATCAATGAAAATTCCTATTTTTTAACAGGAGATTTAGGTTATTTAGATGAAGATCAAGATCTTATTGTACTTCAACGCAGAATTGATCTTATAATTTCAGGAGGAGAAAATATATATCCCGTCGAAGTTCAAAATATAATNTATAACGATAATGGTATCGAAGAAGCAAGAGTTATTGGTATCTCTNACNCAAAATGGGGTCAAATACCCATTGCATTCCTNAAAATTAACNGCTTGTTTGATTATCATAAATTTCAAAATATGNTAAAAAACAATTTGGCATCCTATAAAATTCCAAAAAAACTCTTCAAGGTTGAAATGTTTCCTCTCACAGCTTCAGGTAAATTAGATATAAATAAATTAACTAATCCCAATTATTATTCACAACTCGAGGTTATAGAATANCTTGGAACGTAACACACAAATTNTTTCATTTGGACTTATTATTCTGCTTACTGTTAGTGGGGTACTAATCGGTATCAATCTAAATAATTCTGATGATAATTCTCAAGATAATGATTTACCTGATCCGACTTTACCTTTCTTTTCTCTAAAATTTGAAGATTTTTATTACATAAGTGAAAATATAACATTTGAATTAATAATCAATACCTCAATTAATGTTACACTAAATACTCTAAATATTTATATCTCCGATTATTANTCGAANAGAATTGAAGAAGTGACGTTTGATTTTAATCAATTAAACATTTCTAATAATCAAAATATTCCATTAACATTTTCTCCGATAATAGAAAATGAAAACCCCTTAATTCTTTCTTCTACTCTATATCCTTATACTGTCTCTTCTTACAAATTAAATTATAATACTTCATCCAATTTTGAAAAGCTAATTTCGTCCTCCTATCAAATTAAAATAAATGAATACCCTTTAACAAATCGGGCATTAAATTTNAATTGGACTAAAACTAATGGAGATTTAAACCTTAATCAAAATTATAACCAACTCTCAATTTTATCTAATTCAAANACAACATTTGAAATTTATACAATTTTAAATGCTACCGGTTGTACTTATATCAGTCTTGGTTCATCATCTAACGTAAGTGAATTGCAATTTTCAATTAATGATACAATTATTTCACCTATCAATGATCGACTTGAAATTGGAATTTTTCAAGGAATAAATNTATTCAAAATACTTTCAATACAAAATCANACTCAAGAATACGAATTTAATTTTAATATGACTACTCGAAAAATAGTCTTATTTTCTGTGATTGCAGATAACAATTGGGAAACCACAAATGGGCAAAACGATACTATCTATTTTTCCCCTGCAACATATCTCAAACAATCAAATTATCATTTTCTTTCAACTTTCAATTTATCCATCATATATGTAAAGACAATCAAAATTTCAACCCCAACTAATACGAATTTATTTGAATATTATAACCAAACAATATTTGAAGTAGGNAGCGTCCTTAATTTAGAAAAAAACAAATGGCATACCTCAACAGGATCTACTTATAAAAACTCAGGTTTTGATTTATTACTTATTTTTACCAATAAAACTATGTCAAATTTAGGTGTGGTATATGGCAATCAATCAGGCCCATTTAACGTAGCTTTGCATTCTCAAGGATCACTTAATGGAGGGAATTTCAGATTACCTCCCAATTTTTCAGATAACTTATTTCAACATGAAATTTCTCATATTTTTGGGGCACCAGACAGATTCACATCAACATCATCTCCCTCTGTCATGACTAAATCNTTACCTGAGGATATAGTTCAAGATATTTTATTTGGCCGTTATTGGTTAAACCTAAATAATTGGTTAGAGGTCGATATACAAACTATGTANAAAANCATCAACAGTTTTAGAAATTTTTGAGTTATTCATTATAATATTTTTTCAATTCAGTTAATATTGCATCACAAATATCCTCTTTTAATTTTATCATTCCTATTTTCTCACCAGTTTCTATAGCTATAGTGCTCACAGGTAAAGTTAATCCACANGGNACTATGATTGAAAATCCTGTAAGAGGCATGTCCAAGTTAATCGCAAAACCATGCATTGTTACTCCTTTGTTATTAGACATACCTAGTGCCGCTAATTTCCGAGGTAATGGTGTATCTGTCCAAATTCCTGGATTTTCATTATCAATATAAGATGATATTCCATACATATCCATTACGTTGTTAATGCTTTTTAGTATTAAATTTATCAGATTATGAATCCCTCCCAACCTTGAAGATTTACAAATTATATATCCCACAAGTTGTCCTGGTCCATGATAAGTTGCAGAACCTCCTCTATCAATTTCAAAGATATCGATCCCTTTTTTGACAATTTCCTCTTTTGACTCCAATAAATGTTCAATTTTTGTTCTTCTACCTAATGTGATTACTGGATTGTGTTCAAGCAATAATAGTTTATTTTCAGAATTATTCAAAACTTTTAATTTTTCTTTCTTTTGTATTTCGAGTCCATCTGAATATTCTACAACTCCCAAATCATAAAATTCCCAACCTTTAGCATTATTATTNGGGAAATAACTTTTAATTAGTTTCATTTTAAANTAAAATCCTCTTTATTTTTCCCAATAACCTCCAAAAAATGTAACCCATCCTTATGAGGTTGGAATTTATCTGGTTTATCAACAATTTGAGTTATGTATCCAGTCCCCATATGGACGCTNCCGGGTAATCTAATTAAATGGTTATGTCCTTCTGTCACTGCTCCATCTAATCTTGGGTATCTTTTTCTAATTATAACCTCTAACATATCATTTCTTGCTTGCTTAGGAAACAAAGGAATTATTCTCTCAGGTATTTTTAAGGTTGTNAATTTTTCTTTTACATTTTCGATAGTTTTCTTCCCAATTCCATTTAATTTCATTAAATATTCAACATCATTATCTAAAAAGTAATTTCTTACAAGATATCTGTATATTCTATTCCTCAATGGTATCGAGATTGTATCTATATCCTCTATTTTTTCATAATTAACTGTTGTATAAATTAATTGAATATATGCAACAATTGATTTTCTTTGTTCCTCAGATAGATCATATACAATCTTATCTAATACCCATGCATGATATCCCCTACCTCCACTAAATATCCATACAATATTTTCAAATCCAAATTCAGTTCTTAATGTATCATCTACTATTTTATATGCATCCTGCATTAAGGTCCAACATATTTTGCAAAAATCTCTTCCAACACAATTACATTCTCTAACTTCATCATAATCTGTTAAATCTAAATCAAATGTAAGTTCTCTTCCTATCCATTTTGTTTGATCAATACTCACTCCTTGATTATAATTCATCGCGGGCATAACTCTATCTTCATACACTGCCCCTATATATCCATGATTAACCGGAAATGTGACTAAATATTCTTTCAAAAATTTAGGTTCTTTAAATGATTTATTTCTATACATTCGTTTGTCATCTCTTCTTATAAATCCAAATTCTCTTGTTTCAAAATTAGTATCATTCAATAATTTAGATAGCATTTCCATATCGAAGTATTTTTCATAGTATATTTTTAAACTTTCAAGTATCATTTTTTCATGATCTATGATATCTTTATCTTCTTTTTCAATCATTTTTTACACCATTTTTATTTTCTTCATTCTTTGTTTTTGTTTCACCGTTATCAATTGACAGTTTAAGGTACTGTAATGGATGACTTATTCTTTCCCAGACATAATCCTTTGGTATAGTTAGGCTTAAATTTTTTGCACATGCTTCTGATGGTTTTCCTAGCTTAATTAATGGTTCTAACTTATTTTTGAATATGTTTGCTTTTTCCATTTGTTGGTCTGCAGGCAAGCTGAATATATATTCTTGAATTATTTCTTTTATCTTTTCAATTTTCAAATCTTGAAATCTACAATGATAATTCGCAGTAGACTGTATTGTTCCGCATGACATCATATCATAATCTGTTTTTCCTCCTTCCATTCCATAAAGATGTCTTATTGTATATCCTACATTTTTTTCAAATTGATCATAAGATATATCTAAATTATCGACTGCAAAATTAAACCAATAGTTCATTTGGTCATCAACCCCCATTCCAGTATGTTTCAAAAATAATCCTAATTGAAAACGATTATGGTGCTTAAGGTAACCTGCAGTTTTCATTTGTCCCATCAAATCTTGTATACAAGGAGGAAATAGTAATAAGTTTTCATCATAACTTCCTTCAAATTGAAAGTTACTAAAATCAAACTCTGCATTCCTTGGTATCATATTTGTCAATACGTTACCTATGTACTCTGTTAATCTTCTAATTGGTCCAGGTGCTTCACTATTAATTTTCTCTTTATAATTTTCTAAATCTTCAAAAAGCACATCCTCATATCTTTTTTTGATAGTACTTGTTAACCTATCTACATTATCAATTATCCAACCTTTGTAAAGTGTAGATTTCCTAGATCGTACCATGTAATCTGCATACCTAAAATTGATACAAATGACTTTATGAAGCCCCTTCCTCACATCAATCCTTCTTCCTCCTCTTTGATTTGAAATTTTCCTTAACATATGGTCTTCATTGCCTATGCCTAGTATTGTTTCCAATTTTTCGTCTAATATATTACTCAATTGATCTAACGGATACCAATTCTGACCAAAATCATCATTTGGGAATAGATGTCGTAATATTTTTTCCTTAATTTCCCAATTTGAATTTGAAAAACGTTTTTCAAATAAATCTCCCTCTTTTTCAATAAACCATGAACTAAGATATCCTTTTTCTTTATCCTCATTAGTCATACCCATTTTCAACAATGTATATGATTTCCTCTCCTCTGTCATTCTATCATGATATTCCTTATGTGACTCATCAGGTCTCTGATCATAGTTAAAATCACCATCATTGTAAACTAATAATCTTCCTCGAAGTAAAGACTCAATTTCTTCCTTTTTAGTTTTAAATTTAATTGACTCAATTTCCTGAAATGGATACCATATAGGAAATCTCGTTCTCATCATTATATTTCCTAATTAGGATTTACTTATAAAAATACTTATGCTAAATCAGATAATTTTTTTTTTAAAATATTCATGACTCAAAATTAATTTTAACCAAAATAGGTTCTGAGCTATATTTTCAACCTAACTTTATTATCATTGTAATTATAGCTAAATATAGGATCTTAATGAATAAGGATAAGTTAAAAGACATATTCCAGCCTTCAAATTATGAAGTTGATTTATTTAAACAAAAAGATTTTACTCGGAAGACATGTTCTAATTGCGCAACAAATTTTTGGACTATAGATCCTGATCGCACTACTTGTGGAGATACACCATGTGAGGGTGGCTATCATTTCATAGGAAAAAAAACCACCAATTTAGATTTTCATCAAATGTTAGATCGCATCACAAAATTTTTTGAAAAAAATGGCCATACCTCAATAAATCCATATCCTACTGTTGCAAGATGGAGAGATGATTTAGATTTTACCATTGCCTCAATTGCAGATTTTCAACCTTGGGTAACCAATGGGACATTGCCTCCTCCAGCAAATCCCTTGGTAGTTCCTCAACCTTGTATTAGGTTTGGAGGTGATTTCAGTGACATTGATAATGTTGGCCGAACAGGACGACATTTGACTAGTTTTATTATGTTTGGTCAACATTCATTTAATTCAGACAATACACCTAATGGTTATTGGATGGACCGATGTATCGAATTAAATTATGAATTTTTAACTTCTGTTCTTAATATAAATCCTAATGATTTAACTTATATTGAGGGCATTTGGTCAGGTGGAGGAAACTTTGGGCCTAATCTTGAAACTTTTGCATTTGGTACGGAATTAGTTAATTCAGTGTTTATGCAATATGAATTATTGAATAATCAAGATTATAGAGAAATGCCTCTAAAAGTAATTGATGTTGGTTGGGGCTTAGAAAGATTATCATGGTTCTCACAAGGTACACCAACAATATATGATGCAGTATTTGGACCAGTTCAAGATTATTTACTAAAAGAAACAGGCATCCAATTTGATTCTGAATTAATCACTAAATATTCAAAATTAGCTGGTCTTATAGATGTAAATGAGGTAAAAGATCTAAAAATGGCAAGGTCCAGTATTGCAAAGAGTTTAGGATATACATTGGATGATTTAAATTCACAATTAAAAGAAATTGAAGCCCTTTACGCAATCGGAGATCATTGTAGAACCTTAGCATTTACCCTCGCAGACGGTGCTATCCCCAGTAATGTTGGAGGAAATTATAATTTACGCACTTTGTTACGTCGAATATTTACATTAAATGAAACCATGAAATTTGACTTAGATATTTCAGATTTAATTTATAGATCTGCACAATATTTATCATTAAGTTTTCCAAGAGTTACAGAGTCATCAAAATTTGCTTCATCAATAGTAAATATAGAATATGATCGCTATCGCTCAAATATAGAAAAAGGAGAAAAACATGTAAAATCATTATTGAAACAGAACATATCATTATCAGACAAAACTCTCGTAGAATTATACACTTCAAAAGGTATTTCACCAGAAACAATATCACAAATTGCCAAAAATAAAGGCATTAATATTGATATCCCCCTTGATTTTTATCAACAAGTAGAGAATAAGGTCACAGAAAATCCATCTGCTTTAATTTCAACAACAGAATTTGATTTAGAATCAGTTAAAGATTACAATACAAATTTACTTTACTACGATGATAAACCACAGAGAAATGGTATTGGAACAATTTTAGCAATTTTAGATACATCACACATAATATTGGATAAAACAATCTTCTATCCAATAGGAGGAGGTCAAGCAGAAGATCGAGGATGGATAATTTCCAATAAAAACAAGTATGAAATCATAAACGTAGAAAAATACGGTAATGCAGTACTTCATAAAATTGCTCAAACTACTAAAAATTTGAAAGTTGGTCAGACCATTGAAATGGAACTTGATTGGGATCGTAGATTATCACTCATGAGACATCACACTGCAGTTCATATTGTCGGAGGTGCAGCGAGAAAAATTTTGGGTTCACATGTATGGCAGGCAGGTGCAGATAAAACTCCTGATCGAGGACGTTTAGATATCACTCATTGGGAAAATGTATCTAGAGAAACTTTAGATGAAATTGAGTACGTTGCTAATCAAGTTGTAATGGAAAATAAAAAGATACACAAACATGTCCTTGATCGAACAACAGCTGAAGAAAAATATGGATTTACAATCTATCAAGGAGGTGTTGTACCTGGTAAAGAATTACGAATAATTGAAATCCCCGGAATAGATATTGAAGCTTGTGGAGGTACACATGCTCATGCTACCGGAGATTTAGGTTATATACGAATAACAGGATCCGAGCGAATTCAAGATGGAATAGTCAGAATTACTTTAAAGGCAGGAAAACAGGCAGTAGGTCAGTCACAACATGATTATCAACTTCTAACTGAAGCCTCAAATCATTTTAAAGTTACACCTTCAGAATTACCAAAAACATCAGAACGATTTTTCAAAGAATGGAAAGATAAACAAAAAACAATTGATAGGTTATCAAAGGAGTTGGTAATTACAAAAGTCCCAACCTTAATTCACAATGCAAAACTATTGGATAACAATTATAAATTAATTGTAGAAAGATTTGATGCCCCTCAGTCAGATTTAATTTATCTCTCGGAACAATTTTCCTTAAATTCAGAAAAAGATGGTAATTTATTAGCAATCGTTGTCGGTATTTATGATAATCGGGCTCTTATATCAATTTCAAGAAGTAAAGGAAGTGATATTCCACATAATGCTATAATGAAAAAATTAGCTCCAATTATAGGAGGAGGGGGTGGAGGTAAAGGTGATGTTATATCTGGCGGTGGGACAAAAACAGATCAAATTGATTTCTTAATTTCAGAATCATTCAAAATTGTAAATGAAATATTTTAATCAAAATACAATCAATAAAATTCTTTCACCTATAGTTAATTCTTCCTAAGTTTCTATTTCGATAAATAAGGAAAATTATATAAGTAAATTAAACTCACATTCTATTGAAAATGAGTGAAAGTTATTCTATAACTGAAATCCATGAAAATTTAACTGGAGTAAGTGTAGATTTACACTACCTTTATTGGGACACAACTCGCGAACTTCAAATGACAAGATCCGAAAATTTCGATTTAACTCCATTAGAAATAATAATTCAGTTACGACAGATAGGAGAGGTATATGCATCTAGAGTGAAACGCATTGTTGATAGACAAGAAGATGAACCCCTACCTTTCATGCATGAATTTGACGAAAATAAACAGTTAAATTCAGTGGACATAGAGGCAGAAAATGTAAAATATAATTTAGGCAAATTCATTGAAGCAAGATCAAACTTAATAAACAAAATATCTTTCTTAGATGAAGTTGAATGGGACTCATTAAAAGGTAACCATGAAAAAGAGGGAGAAATTTCTCTTAAAGAATTGTTAACTCCTTTAGTTTCAAGGGAAAAAAAAGCAATTTCAGATTTAAAAACTATGATTGGAATATCTCTTTAATCAAGGAAATCTAAATAGGAAATTTTATGGCTCTTAATAATTCTAATTCAATCGACAAAGATTGGTATCTCATTAAAAAAATCACACCATATCTATACCTCATACAAGAAAATTTTGAAAAAATAGACTCCCATTACTACACTTCATTTACAAACATGTACTTGATAATTGGTTCTCATACAGCACTACTTTTTGATACAGGTACCGGTATTGTGAATTTAAAACCATATATCAAACCAATAATAAAAAATCATGAATTAATAGTCATAAACTCTCATAACCATTTTGATCATGTAGGTGGAAACTACTTTTTTGAAGAAACCATGATCCATAGACTTGATTTTAAAAAATTAACAAAAAATATGGATCTTCGATTTTTATCCTCCTCAAATTCTATAGTAAAGAATTACTTAGAAAAAATTAATTATGAATTATCATTCGCAAACTCAATGGTTCCTTTAAATGGAGATGAAGTTTTTGAATTGGGAGGATTAAAAGTAAATGTAATTTATACACCTGGGCATACACCCGGTTCAATATGTCTTTATCTTGATACAGGTGAAATATTTACAGGTGATACTTTTCAGTTAGGTGCAATTTTTTTACCATCAACTGAGATAGTAAATGACTATATTGTATCACTTAACAAAATTTTAAACATTGCAACAAAATTTCCTAATCCAAAATTATATCCGGGTCATGAAAAAATTGGTCTTTCCATAAATTATATTCATGAGTTAATTAATACAATAAATCTAATAGAGACAAAAACTCCAGTAATTGATAATCATATTATTTCAAAAATTTATGATTTTACTGATTTTAAATTAATTTTTTCTATGGAGTGACATTTAGTTAGTCAGTATTTTTTTTATTAATATGTCTGCTTCTTTAATTCCCAATACGCCATTGACTCGTAATAAATTACTTGATACTCTATGTGCGAAATTTATGGCGTGTTCGATATTTTTTGTTCTAATAAACATCCATGAAAAACAAGCCAAAAATATATCCCCACTACCAGTATCATCAATAATATTGTTCTCTGGTACTATATCAAAGTTGAATTTTTTTATAGTATTTTTTAAATAATTTATTACTCCTTTATTTGTGGTTTCAATTAATATTTTATTCTTAAAATCTTTTCCAGCATTCTTTTCAATAATTTCAAACAAATTGATTTCCATATCTGATCCTTTGATTATATCAAATTTTTGTAGTTTCATTAAATCTTCCATTTCAATTTTATTAATTTTAACTTCACCATTTTCATCTATTCTTCTCACTATTGACTGAAGGTCTAATATATAATTTTCAGATTTTATACTNGAAATTAATTTATTTATAAAATCTATTTCAAGTTCCCCCGCTATACCTGAGAAAATAACAAAATTATANTTATTTTCAAATATCGCATTTGGAATTTTATTGAAAAGTATAATTAATCGGTTTTTGAATTAATTTTAATCTTCGTTTNTTTTCGATTATTTATTCCAAATTTGAATGAAGTAGTTTTATCAGTNTTTAANTTANATATNTTNTTNAANCCNTGTATATTNTTNANATATNCNNCNTCTACACTTGTAAGTAAATCTACTTCAACTCCTAGTGCTAAAAATATGGGTAATTGATATATTGCAGGCCCTCCTTTTTGGNTCATTCCATTTTTATTATCAATAGAACAATTTCCAATTATAAGCCCTTTCATAGAAATTATAATACTCTTTAGATTATTTTTTATTTTCTATTATTACTATCTTATAGTCTAAACTATTTTTGATATTTAGAAATTGTATTAGTCTAGAGAAAGTTCTAGTAAATTTTATATCTGTTTGACAAAAGATATTTAATATGTAACTATATTGTAAGTCTAGATAAAATCAAATTGATGTTTTATGGCTTGTTTTAATTGTACTAAAGGTTACTATTGTCAATTCCATCGAGGATCAACAAAATTAGTTACAAGCATCGCATACTCCAAAACTTATCATGTTTTCGACTTAATTAATGGAACAAACAAATCTATAATCCAAAGAGATAAAGATAGAGAAAAAAATTATTACATTGAAATAGAAGAAAAAACAGCAACTTGCACAAAATGTCATTCATTGTCTAATTGTCAAAATTATTTTGTTATCACAAAATCAGGTACCGCTAATGTTTGTATTTGCAATTTTTGCCTAAAAACTCAATTTGCTAATGAAATAGAATTAATGGAATATGTAAAAAATAAATTGTTATCAAGATACAAAGGATTTGACAACAAATTAATCCAATTATTGAAAATTAGTTCATAACGATTGAATTTTATATTTAAATAAAGAAGTTATAAATTAAATATGAAAATAGACTTTAAAGATGAGGCACAAATAATTAAAAATAATTTAATTAAAATAAGACGTCAAATTCACCAAAATCCAGAATTAGGTTTTTGTGAATTTGAAACTGCAAAATTAATAAAAACTGAATTAGAGCGAATTGGGATTGAATATACTTCTGAAATAGCAAAAACAGGGATTTTTGCCACCGTACATGGTACCAGTGAGTCAAATAAATCCGATAAGCATTTCCTAATTAGAGCAGATATGGATGCCCTGCCTTTACAAGAAGACACAACGTTTGAATTCAAATCTCAAAATGATGAGATTTTTCATGCATGTGGACATGATACCCATGTAACTTCAGTATTAGGTGCAGCAGAAATCATTCACAAATATAGGGCTCATTTTTCTGGAAAAATTTCATTTGTATTCCAACCTGCAGAAGAAGGTTCAAAAATTTATGATCCAACTGGTCAAATTTCTGGTGGTGCTTTACCTATGATTATTGAAGCTCCTGAAATTTTTGGTAGTCAAAAAAACCCACGTTTTGATGGTATATTAGCTCTCCATATAGTTAGTGGGCCTGAGCCTTCCTCCCAAGTTGGCCATATTGGTGTATCAGATGGTAAATTTACCGGATCTGCAGATGAATTTCTCATTACAATAAAAGGAGAAGGTGGTCATGCATCTGCTCCCCATAATGCAGTTGATCCAATATTTATAGCTTCACAAGTTTATAATGCAATTCAAGGTTTTATCACAAGGAAAGTTGATCCAATTGAACCAGTAGTGTTCACCATAGGAAAAATTGATGGAGGTTTTAGACAAAATATTATTTCTGAAACTTGTTTTATGACCGGTACATTAAGAACTTTAAATTCTGAAATTAGAGACATGCTAAAAACAGAATTACCCGTTCTAATTAAGTCAATATCAAAATCATTTGGTGGAGATGCCAATATCGAAATTTATACTGGATATCCCGTTGGGTCTAATGATAAAATAATTAATGATCATATACGTAAAGTTACAAAATCAATGTATGGTGAAAACGCATTATTTGAAGTTGATCCAGTTTTAGGCGCAGAGGATTTTTATGAATTTGGTTTTAAAAATACTGTTCCAATTAGCATGTTTTGGTTAGGCGGTGCAAATCAAGCCAAAGGATGGATTGGAGCAAATCATAGTAATTATTTTTCAATAGATGAAGATGCCATCCCAATTGGAACATCGATCTTAGCGGCAACAGCGTTTTCATTCATGAATTCTTCATTTAAAAATAACTAAGAAATTGAGTTTGTAATCACGTATATCGTCGAATAAGCATT
>PBWW01000020.1 GCA_002728275.1 Candidatus Heimdallarchaeota archaeon | reverse complement strand
GTTGCAGTTGAAACCCAAATCGCCGCAGTAGTTGGTGGTACATGGGCTGCAGGAGTAACTGAGTTAGGTTTAGCTGAAGGTGGTGTAGGTATCACTGATATGGAATTCACCAATGAAGCAAAAACCGGTGATCATGATGGAGATGGAACTTCAAACTTTGATGAAGTTGCAGCATTAGCAGATGAAATTAAAGCAGGCAACATCGTAGTCGTATCAGACTATGATGCATTAAACGCATTAACCTTCACAGCAACTCCTGAAACCGCTTCAGCACCATTCCCAATCATAGCTTCATTCATAGCAGTAATTTCTGCAATTGGATTAGTTAGAAGAAGAAATTAAATCAATTAAATTTATTAAATTAATCAAAATTTTATAATCATAAATATTAATCTCAATTATAGAATATTAAAGAAAACATCTCTAATTAATGAAAAATCTCTAAATACTTCTATAATTTGATAATGTTAGTGTCTATAGCATCTGAAAATGAACAAATCGACTCACAACATGATGATATAATTTTACAAATTAAAAATATTTCAAAATCATTTCCAGGTGTACTCGCATTAAATGATGTATCTATTGATATCAAAAAAGGAGAAATATTAGCGATATTAGGAGAAAATGGTGCAGGTAAATCAACTTTAATGAAAATTCTATCTGGATTATATCAATATGACAAAGGTAAAATTTTGATTGACAAACACTGGTTCCAAAACGATGTTTCAAACAATAATTTATCAGAGATACAATTTAATGAACCTTTAGACGCAATAAAATTAGGTATAGGTCAAGTATACCAACATTTTCAATTAGTTGGCCCCTTCTCAGTAGGAGAAAATATAACTCTTGGAAAAGAATTTACAAAAAATAAAGTAAAATTAGGTCCTATTAATATCCCTCTTAATCCTCTAATTGATGAAAAAGAAACAAATTTACAAATTGAAGAATTAAGTAAAAAATTTGGTTTACCTATAGATCCTTCTATATTAGTTGAAGATTTACCTATAGGGTTAAAACAACGTACCGAAATTTTAAAACAATTGTATCGAGAAGCAGAATTATTAATTCTTGACGAACCAACTGCAGTCCTTACACCAACAGAAGTGGATGAATTATTCAAAACAATGCGATCCCTCAAGGAATCAGGTAAATCAATAATTTTCATATCTCATAAATTAAAAGAATCATTAGAAATTGCAGATAGAATCGTTGTATTACGGAAAGGAGAAGTTGTAGGTGAAACGTTTCCAGGTTCAATATCAGAAAAAGAACTAGCAGAGATGTTAGTAGGAAGAAGACTTTTATCTACTTTAGAAAGAGAAAACATTCCAATAGGAAAACCAATTTTATCTGTTTCAAATTTGAACTTATTATTGAATGAAGAAGAAGATAATGAAGACTTACATAAAAATATATTAAAAGACGTGAACTTCAAAATTCACCAAAATCAAATTGTAGGCGTAATAGGCGTACAAGGTAATGGTCAATCAGAATTATTGGATTGCTTGGTGGGAATGAAAAAGCCTACCTCGGGAGAGATAAAATTGAGTATTGAAGAAGAAGTAAATTTAATAAACTTTTCAACTTTAGATATCTTAACTTCAAGTGTAGCATACATACCCGAAGATCGAAATATTCAAGGATTAATATTAGATCTTAATTTATCTGAAAATAGTTGGCTAGCTTTTCATGGGTTTAATAAATTGACAAAAATAAGTTCAATTCAACAAGATCAAAATATTTTTCAAAAACTATTGCTACCACTCAAAAAGATGAAAAAAATTGCAATGAACATAGTAAATAATTATGAAGTTAAAACTCCCTCCATCTATTCATCAATGAGAAATTTATCAGGTGGAAACCAACAAAAAGTATTGATAGGCCGAGAGTTTGCAAAAAATCCTGATTTGATTATCGCTGCAGAACCAACTAGAGGAGTTGATATTGGAGTTATGGAAAAAGTTCACTTAGAACTTATCCAACAAAGAGATAATGGGTCTGGAGTTTTATTGGTATCCTCGGATTTAGATGAAATATTCAAACTCTCAGATTATATTTTAATCATGTATGAAGGTCAAATTGTAGGACAAGGAAATTTATCTGACATGGATTTAGATCAAATTTCTCAACTCATGACATTTGGAAAACAAATAATGGAGGATAATAAATGAGTATTAGAAAAGATATTATTAAAAAAACTAGTATGCTTGATGCAATTTATATGGTTTTATTATCAATTATTTTTTCAGTAATCTCCATTTTAATATTCATTTTAATTATCACCCTAGGTGGTTTTGGAATTGATATTTTCGAATTATTTGAATCAGCCGTAATCAATGTATTAAATGACCCTAAATCCATCCTTAGTATATTTTATTGGGCTACCCCACTTATGCTTACAGGATTAGCAGTCGCTGTCGCATTTCAAGCTGGTTTGTTTAATATTGGTGGTCAAGGACAAATGTTAATTGGAGGAGTCGCCGCAGCCATTTGGGCAGCAGCATTAGTACCCGATATTTCCTTATTTCAAAATAGAATCATAATGATTTCAACCACCATAATTATTGGATTTCTAGCAGGTGGTTTATGGGGTTTCATACCTGGATATTTAAAGGCAAAAACAGGAGCTCATGAAGTTATTGTAACAATAATGATGAATCTAATTGCAATAAGTTTTGTGACTTATTTAGTTGGATCTCAATCCTATTCCCCCTTTGTTGACTCAACCTCAGTAGATGCTTATGGTCAAACAGATACCATTTCCGAATATGCCCAAGTTAACCTTTTGATACCAAATGTTTCTAACACATTAAATTGGACAACAATTTTCACATTTATTATTGTAATTCTAATTCAAATTATTTTATTTTATACACGATATGGATTTAAAATTAGGGCTGTCGGTTTTAATCCTACCGCCTCTAAAACAGCAGGCATCAACAGTGACCGTATAATAATGTCTTCCATGTTTTTATCTGGTGGTCTTGCAGGCCTTGCAGGAGTTTTTTATGTAATNGGAACTGCTCCTTACCGTTATGTCTCGGGTTTTGAAGGAACATTAGGTTTTGATGGAATCGCAGTTGCTTTAATCGCCCAAAACTCTCCTATNGCTATCGCATTTGCAGCAATATTTTTCGGATTTTTAACAGAGGGAAAAAACTCATTAGATAGAACAACAGACATACCCCCTGATATTTTATTCGCATTACAAGCATTTGTTATAATATTTATCGCAGCACCAGCCATTTCAAAATGGGTTATAGATCGTCTTAAAACACTAAAAAAAGGAAATGAAGACGCCCCAACCTTAGAGGAGGAAAATNTAAATGAGTAACAAATCTATAGAAGGAAAATCATTTCTAAATAATATCGTTTTAGGTAAAAAAACAAAAATATTTTTACGAGTATTATTATGGATGGAAATTTTAGTTATTGGTTTATATTTACTCAATATAATATTTTCATATTTTATAACAGGATCCTTCGAAATTCAAAATCCTTTTATTTTTCACTATGATGTTTGGATTATTCTTTTAGATACATCAACTTTCAATGCAATGTTAAGATTAAGCATGCCAATCGCATTAACTGCAATGGGTGCATCATTTAATGAAAGAGTGGGGAACATAAATATTGGTTTAGAAGGAATAATGTTGTGGGGTGCTTGGGCCGCCGTTTATTTCAGTTATACAACCGGAAATGCTTGGGCAGGAGTTATTGCCGCAATGTTCTTTGGAATTCTAATCGCACTTATACATGCAGTACTTACAATTACTCTTAAAGCCGAACAAATCGTCACTGGTGTGGCAATTAATTTATTGGCTTTAGGTTTAACCAATGTACTCACATTAGTAATTTGGGAAACCCAGTATTCCCCCATTGTAGAAACAATTCCTAAATTTAACTTTTTTACTATTCCTATTTTGGGCGATATAATCCAATTTTTATCATTTTCTCAATATAGTAATATTCCAATAATTGGAGTAGTCTTTGATACTTTACCTGATCCAATTAAAATTTTAAATAATCACAATATAATGATATATATTGGATTATTATTAATNCCACTTCTNCATATATTATTATTNAAGACNAACNTAGGTTTNCGTTTTAGAGTAATNGGAGANCATCCACAAACNGCAGCTACAGCCGGTATTAATGTCATTAAATATCAATATGCTGCGGTTCTAATTTCTGGTGCACTNGCTGGNTTAGGTGGATCAATTCTATCTATTGGATTAGCCTCTCAATTTATTCAAAATGCATCTGCAGGTAAAGGTTTCATTGCACTAGCTGCTATGATATTTGGTAAATGGACAATATTTGGAAGTGTATTGGGATCNGTCATATTTGGGTATTTTTTCAGTTTACAAATTAAGTTTGATATTTTACTTCGAAACTTTTATGTCCCTAATCCATTTATCCAAATGATCCCTTACCTAGTAACAATCTTAACCTTAACTGGATTTATAGGAAAGGCTAGACCTCCAAAACATATAGGTAAACCATATGATCCAACAGAGGATTAATAATATTTTTCAAATTAATAATTAAAGTATATCTTTTAAAAAGTCNCCAGTAAAACTAGTCTCTGATTTNACAATCATTTCAGGAGTACCTTGAGCTACAATTTCTCCACCAAATTCTCCNCCCTCAGGNCCTAAATCGATAATATTATCTGCATTTTTTATTATGTCTAAATTATGTTCAATACATAAAACAGTATTTCCATTATTTACTAATCTNTGAAGAACTTCNAATAATTTTGATACATCATGTATCGCCAATCCGGTCGTTGGTTCATCTAATAAAATTAAAGTATTNCCAGTNACTCTTTTTGATAACTCTCGAGATAATTTTATTCTTTGAGCCTCACCCCCAGATAGAGTTGTAGAAGATTGTCCTAATCTAATATATGAACACCCTACATCCATCAATGTTTGTAAAATTTCTCTTGCTTTGGGGACATTTTTGAAAAATGCCAATCCCTCTTCAATAGTCATCTGCAGAACCTCTGCAATGTTTTTCCCNTTATAATTAATGTCCAATGTATCTTTATTGTACCGTTTNCCTTTACATACATCACATATAATTTCAACATCCCCTAAAAATGACATATCTATTTTATTGTAACCATTACCTGAACATGCTTCACATCTCCCTCCCTTAACATTGAATGAAAATCGCCCCTTGTCATACCCTCTTACTTTCGCTGAAGGTAGAGACGCAAATAAATCACGTATCACATCAAATACTTTGGTATATGTGGCAGGGTTAGATCTGGGAGTACGACCAATTGGCGATTGATCAATCATTATGACCTTATCTAAAAATTCTAGTCCCTCAATCGAACCATATTTACCTGGTCTATCAGTAGCACCATGAAATTCTCGAGCCAAAACTTTCCATAAAACTTCATCAACCAAAGATGATTTACCTGAACCTGATACTCCAGAAATGACATTTAATACTCCAAGTGGTATTTTCACATCAATATTTTTCAAATTATTATGTTGAACATTATATAATTCTATGAACTCTCCATTTCCACTNCTTNTAANTTCAGGATAANNTATAGNTAAATCCNTTCTCAAATATTTTCCAGTAATTGACTCTTCTACTTGTGCAATATCTTCAGGTGTTCCTTGAGCTACAATTTCACCACCATGAACACCAGCTAATGGTCCTATGTCTAAAATATAATCTGCAGCTCTTATTGTCTCCTCATCATGTTCTATAACAACAACAGTATTTCCTAAATCTCTCAATTCATGAAATGTTCTTAGTAACCTTTCATTATCCCTTGCATGTAACCCTATAGATGGTTCATCCAAGACATATAAGACACCAACTAATTTAGATCCAATTTGTGTGGCTAGTCTTATTCTTTGTGCCTCTCCTCCCGATAACGTGGATGCTTTTCTGTCTAAAGTCAAATAATCAAGACCAACATCAGACATAAATTGTAACCTTGAGTGTATTTCTTGAAATACTTGTGCTGCTATCTTCATTTCTCTTTCATCTAATCTTAAATCAGAGAAAAAATCTAAAGCATCTATTACAGATAATTTCGTTATATCTATGATGTTAGAATTATTTACTCTAACCCCTAAAGATGTATTTTTTAATTTATCTCCATTACAGTAAGGACAATCTGACTCTGCCATGAATTTTTCATAAAATCTTCTTGCATTCATTGAGTTNGTTTGTTCATATCNTCTTTTTACAGTATTAACTATTCCNTCTGTTTTTCTTTCTGTTTCATATTTCCATTTTCTATCACCAGAAACATCTTCCATTACCATTCTAATGGGTTCCTCTGAACCATANAATAACGAATTAAATGCTTTTTCAGATAAATCTTGAATNGGTGTGTCTAAATCAAATCCATAATGTTTCAATATACTTTCAAATCGTCNATTNGTCCAACTACTACCAGATCCACTTTTCCCCATTTTTATTGCTCCNTCATTAATCGATAAATGTNTTGACTCAATTAATAAATCNGGATCAACATCCATAACANATCCNAAACCAGTACAATTTTCACACGCNCCTATNGGNGAATTGAAAGAAAACATTCTTGGATTTAANTCACCAATAAAAATTCCACANTCTAAACAACCAGCATGTTCAGTATATAGNACTTCTTCTACNTTTTTCCCATTAAAATAGTCAATCCTAACTCTCCCCTCAGCTCTTCTTAATGATGTCTCCACAGCTTCATTCAATCGTACCTCTATTCCATCTTTAATCGTCAATCTGTCTATTACTGCCAATATATCATGTCTAAAATTTTTCTTTAAGTCAGGATAACCTTCATCCAATTCGATCCTATCACCATCAACAATTAATCTATTGTATCCTTCCTTTTTGAGTTCCTTAAATAAATTCATGAAGGTTCCCTTGTCTTGAATTACAATTGGTGCAATAACTTCAAATCTTGTATCCTTCTCTCGAGTCAAAATCTTTTCAACTATTTCTTGTGATGACAAACCAGTAATTTCTTTATCACATTTTGGACAATATGCCGTTCCTATAGAACTAAAAAGTATTCTTAAATAATCATTTATCTCAGTAATTGTTCCAACAGTGGATCTAGGATTTGAACTTGCTGTTTTTTGATCAATAGATATTGCAGGAGACAACCCTCTTATTGATTTTACTTTTGGTTTTTCAATTTGTCCGAGAAATTGCCTTGCATAACTTGATAAAGACTCAACAAATCTTCTTTGCCCTTCCTTAAATAATGTATCAATAGCAAGAGATGACTTACCCGATCCAGATAATCCAGTGAATACCACAAATCTATTTCTAGGTATTTTTGTACTTACATTTTTTAAATTGTGTTCACTTGCTTCTTCGATGTGAATCCAGTCTTGAGGTTCATTTTCATCAGGAACTTTTTTACGGTTCGATAATAGAATTTCCAAGATCTTAAACTCCTATATCTCACTCTATCTTTTCATTTTCTTTTAAGTCTACCATTGTGGACATTTTATGAATTAATTTATTTCATATTTTTTAATTATCATCATCAGAATATAGACCAATACTTTCTCTATATTTTTTACCAGAATTATTAAAAAAAACTATAAAACCTGATACAAAGAAAGAACCAACTAAAAAATAAAAACTAAATAAATGTATAATACTTAGAATTCTTATTTCTACTTCAAGTCCATTCAAATCCCAATCAAAAGTGATTTTTCTCATAAATTCAAATGAATCACTAAAATTCATCGGTGACATTAACCACAAGAGCAATTGATAAACAAATATCTCGAAAACGAGAATAATAATCACTATCTTTGGATCCTCTGTGAAATCCATAATTTGATTTATTTTACCCCATTTCCCCTCATATTTCATAATCCCAAAAACAATCAATCATTAATAAATTAGATCAAAAATATTATTATAAAAAGTAAATATCCAATAAGGTATAGTCTGTATTTCATAACAACTTTATCAAATTGTTTTTCCATACTTTTTATTGAAAATAATACTTGAATTTCTTTGAAAAAAACAGGTTTAATATTAATTTTCCAATCGTCAGTCTCATAGACTATAGANCGGAACTCATATCTTAATTTCATGAAAGGTATTGTATAAAGGGAAAANATAACAAATAAAATTTTTTTCCACATAGGTTCTATTTCAGNTATCAAAAACAATATTGTGAATATGGAAAACACTAAAAAAAATGTAGTTGTTAATTTACTTTTCAAACTCTTTTCCATATGATCACCTAACTATTCTGCTCTATTTTCAATCTCTCNTTTAACTCTTTAATTTTATCTCTCAATTCAGCTGCTAATTCAAACTCTAAATTATCNGCTGCCTCTTCCATCATAACTCTCAAATCATTTATTAATTGNTTTATTTCTCCTACCTTAACATTTTCCTCTAATTCTAATTTGAAACCAGTGGTCTCAGCTAATGTTTCCAATACTGAAAACATTGCCTTCTCTACAGTTTTTGGAACAATATTATTTTCATCATTGAATCTAATTTGTTTATTCCTTCGTCTATTATTTTCATTTATTGCCAGTTTCATGCTATCNGTGATTNNATCTGCATACAACACAACCCTTCCTTTAACATTCCTNGCAGCNCTACCCATTATTTGTATCAGTGATCTAGTATCTCTCAGAAACCCCTCCTTATCAGCATCCAATATTGCTACTAAACTCACCTCCGGTAAATCTAATCCTTCCCTCAATAAATTAATTCCAATCAAAATATCAATCTCTCCCATTCTCAATTCATTCAAAATTTCTACCCTTTCCAATGTATCAATATCAGAATGCATGTATCTTGCTCTATATCCTGCATTCACNAAGTAGTCAGAAAGATCNTCNGCCATTCTTTTGGTTAAAGTTGTTACNAATACTCTTTCATTATTTTTAATTCTATTATCAATTTCAATAATCAAATCATCAATTTGGTTCTTACTTCGTTTAATCTCGATTTCTGGATCAACTAAACCTGTGGGTCTATTAATTTGTTCTACAACAATTGAAGATTTTTCTAATTCATATTTTGCTGGTGTAGCACTCAAAAATAATACNGTAGGCATTCTTTTTTCAAATTCCTCAAAACGTAAAGGCCTATTATCATATGCTGATGGCAATCTAAAACCATGATCTATTAAATTTAATTTTCTTGAAAAATCCCCACCATACATTCCCCTTATTTGCGGTAGAGTTTGATGAGACTCATCAATAATTAAAAAGAAATCTTCAGGAAAATGATCTAATAATGTATATGGAGGATCACCAGGACTCCTCCCATCGAAATATTTGGAATAATTTTCTATACCTTTACAACTACCAAATTGCTCTAATTGCTCCAAATCATATTTTGTTCTTTGATATATTCTTTCAGCAGCTAATAAATTTCCNTTATTCTCCAATTCTGTTTTTCTATGTTCTAAATCCCCTTTAATNCCCTCTAATGCTGCCTCCAACATATCTTCCTCAGTTAAATATTGTGTCGCAGGAAATATTGTTATCTGATCTTCACTAAATATTTTAGCCCCTGTAGTTGGTTCAAAAATTGAAATTTTTTCTATTTGATCCCCCCATAGTTCAATTCTTATCCCTTGTTCTTGATAAATAGGCATAATTTCAATCCTATCTCCTTTGGCCCTGAATGTTTTTGGTTTAAAATCAAATTCATTTCTTCTATATTGAATATTTACCAAACTCATTAGAAACTCTTCTCTGTTTATATTTTGTCCTACCTTTAAATGCAATCTTGCTTCTCTATATGTTTTAGGNAAACCACTATTNTAGATGCATGATACAGATGCAACNACNATTACATCTTTTCTNTCTGCAAGAGCTCTTGTNGTNGAATTACGCATTTTTTCAATTTGCTCATTTATATTAAAATCTTTATCAATATACAAATCCCTACCNGGTAAATATGCTTCAGGTTGATAATAATCATAAAAACTAACAAAATATTCAACCGCATTCTTAGGAAATAATAATTTCATTTCTGCAAACAACTGTGCAGCCAAAGTTTTATTCGGTGCTATAATCAAAGTTGGTTTATTTAATTTCTCAATTACATTCGATGCAGTAAAAGTTTTACCTGATCCAGTTACTCCCAATAATGTTTGGTATTTTCCCCCTTTTTTATATCCATTGTATAATTTTTTTATCGCCGCAGGCTGATCTCCTTTTGGCACATAGTTTGTCTCCATCATAAATTTTGAAGGATATTCATTTTGTCTTTGTGGGATTTTTATTTCGCCAACATCTGTTTTCCCACTCTTCATACAGTACTAGTTTCTTAAAGACAAATAAATCCTAAGTTGTAACTAAATATTATTTTTTTAGGAGAACATAATTATTTATTTAACTTAAAAGAAAACAATAAAAATGGAAGTATCAGAATCACCTATAACTTTCCCACAATTAAAAAAATGGAATACAATCATGGCAGCAGCTCATGGTATTCAAGGAACAGTAATGTTATTATTGGCATTCATAGTAGACGAATATGAAGATTTTACATTTACTCTCACAACAAATAACACTTCTTTTGCTCAACGAGAAACCTTTGAGCTAGAATATGGTGGAGTATTAGTCGCATCTTTTCTTTTGATGTCATCATTAGCACATTTTCTTATTGCTTTCCCTCTGTATGAAAGATATACTCAAAATTTAGAGAGAAAAATGAATCCATTTCGATGGTTTGAATATGCTTTGTCAAGCTCAGTTATGGTCATTTTAATTGCAATGCTATTTGGAGTATTAGATATATGGACTTTAATTATTGTCTTTTTCGCTAACGCAGCAATGAATCTATTTGGTTACTCTATGGAACTACAAAACCAAAATTCCTCAGAAGTTAATTGGATGAATTATATCTTTGGTTGGTTTATCGGATTAGCTCCATGGATAATAATTTCAGCCTATTATTTTGATATAAGCTCAGCCTTACCAGATGATCTTGATTGGGTACCTTTTGTCTACGTAGCAATGATTATTGCATTCATGAGTTTTGCAGTAAACATGGGTTTACAATATGCTAAAGTTGGACCCTGGGTAGATTATCTTTACGGTGAAAGAATGTATCAAATACTATCATTAGTTGCAAAAACATTCATGGCTTGGTACGTATTCTTTGGTGTATTTACAGCTGCTACTTTTTAAAATTAAAATATCATAATCATAATTCACTGGTTTGTTTAATTAATTGTTCACTAATAAAAATAGGAGCATCATTCAAGATAGCCAATAAAGTTGCATGTGAAGGTATCATACCATACGAAATTTCATTCTCAAATCCCTCTGGTATTAAATAAATCGTACTTTGATACACGGTTGTATTTGGTACAACTAAATCGATCTCAACTCTCTCTATAATTGCCAATTCACTTACAATATCATGAATTTGTAATCTTGAATCACTATGATCTAAATCATTTATAATTACACTAATATTGTAGGCAATATCTTCAGGAACACCTGCCATCATGAATTCATCGCCATTCTCGAGTTCAAACCTGATTAATGGTTTACTAACCTCATCCAAAATTTCTTCAGGTTTTAACATTGTGAGAACTTGCACATCAATTACTTTTAGATAATCTGACATCTCACTTCGATTTAGTTTTTTTTAGTAAAAAAATGCTTTGATTTTATAATCTCACATCCAAAAATATCAATTAATATTAAATTCAACATCAATAAATAATGAAGATTCTTATTGCAGGTGCAGGTAGTATCGGGACAATATTAGGTGCATATTTATCCAAACATCATGATGTTTCCTTATTGCGAAAAATTTCATCTTCAAAAACATCTTCTATCAAAATTATAGGTATTGATGATTTTACTTTTGATCCCAAAATTTATACAAAAACTAATATTCAAAATCAAANNTTTGATCTAATTTTTATAACTACTCAAGCTCAACAAACGGATGATCTTTGTTCGGATTTAATAAATTCATCATTAAACATGAGTAATTCAATTATAATTAATCTACAAAATGGGTTGAANACTTATCAAAANATTCAGAATTATTTTCCAAATAATAAATTAATTACAGGAACAGTATGGTGGAGTGCAACTCAAATTAATCTTAAAAAAANACTTTACCANCGTAAAGATAAGACATTTTTAGGTATCCCCCCTAATAGTTTTGCCAATAAACAAGATTTAGAAAATATTTCTAAAATCTTGTCAAAAAATTTTGAAGTAATAATCTCAAATAACATTGTTAAAGAAATAAGGACAAAACTAATACTAAATGTTGTATCTCCCCCCTTGGCATTGACAAAACAACCATATCCAGGTGGATTGAATGATATTAATATCAAAAATATAGTTCATGCATTGTTCGATGAAGCTATTGAAATATCTCAATTAATAGGTTGGGATTTAGATTTAGAAACAAATAGTCAACTTAATAATTTTCATAAAATGTTGGTTAGTAATGATGTCTTTGATATTTCTAAACATGCTTATCCTCATAAAGTATCCACACAAATTAGTATGGAAAAATATGGCGGTCAAGGCTCCAATATAGATGAATTGCTCAGTTGGATGCAAAATCATGGATCTTTGATTGCAGACGAGATAATATTACTTACAAAACAGCAAAATAAAAAATATGCCCCTATTGACTCAACTATTTTTAAACAGATTCTAAATTCAAATTCATATGCAATCTGTCAATTTTAAGCATCAAAATTAAAATTATTTTTTTACTCATGCTTGCAATAAACTCATAATTTTAATAATATTGACTTCGTAAAGGTAATAGGAGATACTCAAAATGGGTTTTGGTTTTATTTCAAAATTTATAGAAGGAAGAAAAGCATGGGCAAGAAGAAGTTCACTTTGGCCATTAACTTTTGGTATTATGTGTTGTGCTCTTGAAATGATGGCTGCAGGTACCGGTCGTTTTGATACAGAGCGATTTGGTATGATCTATCGTCCATCACCTAGGCATTCAGACATTCTTATAATAAATGGGCCAGTTTCTCATAAACTCGCTCCCAGATTACGTCTATTATGGGATCAAATGCCTGAACCAAAATGGGCTATGTGTATGGGAGAATGTGCTACATCTGGTGGTAAATATTATCAATCATATTCAATAATTGGAGGAGCAGATGAAATATTACCTATAGATGTCTATATTCCAGGATGCCCAGTAAGACCTGAAGCATTAATGTTTGCAGTATCAAAACTTCAAGAAAAAATCTCTAAAGATGCGATAGGAGAATGGGTCCCTCCAGATGTACCAGATTATATTGATTATAATGACCAAATTCGTGATTTAATAGCAGGTAAGAATTCACCATGGAAAGGAAATATGGCTTATGAAGAAGTCAAAGATATTCCATCAATGGGTGCATTAGTAAATATCCCTATTCCAGAATCAAAAAAAGTCGAAAAACCACTTGAACAAGAATAATATATAAAATCAACATTTCAATTTACTTTTTTAGAATATCCTCAAAAAAATTGATAATTATTATATATTAGGTAATTAATAATGATTTAAGGTAATATTCCTTAAGTGACTAATTATGGCTCCAATAGGTTCAGTTTTAAAAAATTCAATAGTTTATATAATCGTAGTAAGTGTGGCAACCTTTGTCGCAGTCAATACATTTCTCTTTAATGGACTTGTAGCGACGATTCAATACGCAAATGGCAATGAGGAAGTAGGCAGTACGGCAATCACAGGATTGTTTACTGGTTTATTAGTAATATTGATTGCATTAGGTCTTGGATTAGCATTATCAATTCCCAACATCGTTGGAGATGAAATGGTCGAATTTTAAATTGATCTAAATAAGTAATTAATTAAGCTTCAATAATTTCTATACTAAATCCAGACGCATTAATCTTATCTTCTATTTCAGCTGTCTTTTTCACATCAGCTAAATATGTAAACATAGTTCTTTTAGTCCTAAATTTATATTTCACGCCTTCTTTAACCGCCTTTCGATATACTAAAGAAGTTCTACTGAGTAATTTTTCATCAATTTCTTCAACAGAATTTAATTCTCTTGGCATAGTATATGATAATTATATTACACTATATTAAAAACTTTGATAGATTTCAAATTTCATGTATATCAATGTCATTTTTATGATTTCTCAAAAAATGTTTATAATGATATCATCATAATTCTAACATCAATCTAAAAATTAAAAATATTTAATAACTTTCAAACAAATATATCATCATGAGTGATAATTATGAAAATGCAAGAGTATTAGGATTTTCCGATCCAATTAAAATGACTACATTTTCAATTCTTTGTTCAACAATTTATATTTTATTTATATTATTCAATGTAGAACTAGAAACACCAATCACTCTTAGCAATGAATTCCCAAATAATTTTTTCATACGTATTATCTTATCTGCTTTACTCAACATCGTAGGCTTTGCTGTAGTAAGTTCATTCACAAATTATTTTAATAAATCTTTACCTAAATTTACACATTTATTTTCTGTAAATTCTGATGGAAATTCAATCAATAATTACTATGAAGAAAAAGAAAAAATTAGAATTAGATGGCAAAATGTAATTGTAGAAAACGTCAACAGAAATCGATATTACATTCTATTTACAATTATATCAATATTAGGAATTCTTTTCCAATATAACTCACATGGAAATCAAATCATGAGTGAATATGGTTTTATAATTTGGTTATCCGGAATTTTACTAATGTTCCTTCCAACAACTTTCATCATAAGTCGAATGCT
>PBWW01000019.1:17918-30231 GCA_002728275.1 Candidatus Heimdallarchaeota archaeon | reverse complement strand
TTGAAATTGTAAATAATTTCGAAATATATTCTTTTTTAATTCATGAGAATTATTATACACAAATTTTTTCTCATAATCTCTCATCCATTTTAATAATAATTTTTCGTCAGGATTTTCTATCATTATTGAAGGTGGTAATTCTTGATACTCTAATAAATTCAATATATATTCCCTTTCAATTTTCGGAAAAGAAAGATCAATTAAATATTTTGTAAATAATTTCTGTCCCTCTTTTCTACCTAGTATACTTTCCATTCCATAACCTATTAGCCCCATTTTCACATACCAATCACTTTCAATTTCAAATCCTCTAATCAAATTTTCAATTAAGTCCTCCAATTGTTTCAACGATGTTTGTTTCTTCAAAGGTAAAATTCGCCAAGCTAAACCATGTTCACGTAGCAATTGGAAACCTCTTATTGCATCTTCTCTTAATATTATCTTCAATTCTTTATATTTTCTCTCATTTGAAATTAAATTAAAAAGTTCCTTTCTATTATTTACAATTGATTTAATCGCATTGCTAGTCTCCTCATGTATATTGAAATTTAAACTAACTGCAAATCTAATTGCTCTAAACATTCTTAAATAATCCTCCTCAAATCTTTCCTCAGGATTACCCACACATCTAATAATTTTATTTTCAATATCATCCATTCCTCCAAAGAAATCTATGACTTCTCTATCACTCTTCATAGCAATTGCATTAATTGTAAAATCTCTACGAGATAAATCATTTTTAATTTCATTTGTGAAATAAACTCTTTCAGGCCTTCTTTTGTCTCTATATGAACCATCAATTCTATATGTTGTAATTTCATATAATTTTTCATCCAATAACACCTTAACGGTGCCAAATTTTTCTCCATCTAATATTAATTTATGATCAATGAAAATCTTCTTAATTTCTTCAGTACTCGCATTAGTTGCTAAATCAAAATCAATATTATTCGATTTAATTTTACTATCCTTTAAACTCAATATATAATCTCTAACTGCTCCTCCAACTATTTCTACACTAAAATTATTTTTCTCTATTAGTTTCATTATTGCAATAACATTTTTATCAAAAAAATCATCATTGTTTCTCATGCTAAACTACCTTTATTTCAAATATTAGATCGAAATTATTTCATTTAATCATATAGGAATATTCAACATGAATATGATCCCATTTTATTCAAATTTTCAAAGAAAAGTAACATTACTAATTACCGAACTATATATGACAGTGTGTAAATAATATTATATGACTGATCACTCACCGAAAATTGATATTCATTATTTTGAGCCAGAAATAAAATTTAGCGATGTATTAGTAATTGTAACTCATCCAACTATTGGTACCATATCTTCAATATGTGGGAACTATTTAATTGAACATTTAAATCTACGACTAATCGGTACATTTCTTTCACCAGAATTATCCCCTACAACAATTATTCGAAATGGCACTCCAGAGCCTCCTATTCGTATTTATGCAGGTGAATATATTGAAGATGACTCTACTATTTTTGATCAGATTGTAATTATTTCTTCTGAATTACCTTTATCAGCTCCTTTAATGTATGAATTATCTGATCGTATAATTGAGTGGTCAAAATTTAATAACGCTCGAGCTATTCTAACCATTGAGGCAATAAATAAAGAAGAAGTAGACTTCAAAATACCAAATGTATTTTCATTAACTACTAACAATGACGCCAAATCTATAATCAAAGATTTAAATTTGAATGGGTTTGAAAATGGAATGATTTCGGGGTTCACAGGTTTATTACAATATAAAGGTTTTATAGAGGATTATCCCGTAATAAGTATATTATCAGAGGCACACAAAGATTTTCCTGACTCAAAATCTGCCGCTGCAGTTCTTTCAAAATTAAACTCATTACTTCCAACTATTGAAATTGATTTTGAACCATTATTAAAACAAGCAGAATTATTTGAAAAACAACTAAAATTAGCAATGACCCAAATTGATAAGAATGGTACTTCTAATCGAAATTCTTCTTCTGGGATGTTTGCATAACTTAACTCTATTTTTATAAATTAAAATTATCCGCAATAATATTCTTTAATTTAATTATTTTTCATGTAGAATTCTTGACTTCTGTAATTGTAATTGGAGCTGGCAATGGAGGTTTGACTTCTGCCACAGTTTTAGCTAAACAAGGTTATAGTGTAAAACTATTAGAAGCTCACTCATATTCAGGTGGTTGTGCTGGTACATTCAAAAGAAAAGGCTATCTTTTTGACGCAGGAGCAACCCTTACTGGTGGTTTCAATAATGGAGAAGTGATGCATAATTTATTGAACAAAATTGGTCTCAAAGAATGGTTTGCAAAATTCGATGAAAATGCAATGACTGTACATTTACCCAATAAAATTATGATTCCTCGATATGGAGATGATCGAAGATGGGATATTAGAGCGGAAAATTTTGGGGATGAATCATTAAATTTCTGGAAATGGCAAGAAAATACTGCTGATTTGATGTGGAGTATCGCAAATAAATCTCCTCCATTCCCTCCTCAAAACTTGAAAGATTACTCCAAATTATCAAAAATCCTACTATCTTTTTTCAGCGAACATTTTCCTTCCTCAATTAACCCTTCACTTCTTAAAGATGCATTCACAACTCTATCAAATAAATTATCAAATCAAAATGAACCCTTAAGAATGTTCATAGATGGCCAACTATTAATTTCAACTCAAACTTTATCAAGATATGCAAATTCATTATTCTCTGCTTCGGCGCTAGATCTACCTCGACGTGGTATCGTACATTTTAAAGGTGGGATAGGAACTTTAGCAAAACAATTGGAAACTTCTTTTAAATCCAATGGTGGAACTATTCATTTTAAAGAAAAAGTCATTTCAATTTCAAAAAACAAGAATGGCTATACTGTTATCACAAACAAAAATCACTCATATCATTCTAATGTAATAATTGCAAACTTAAATCCCTGGGATCTAAAATCTATAATTCCAAAAAATCAATTAACTCCTAAATTAAAGCGACTCCCTTCATTACCAAAAAAAAGTTGGGGTGCTTTCACAACATATATTGGTATTAAAAATGAGCATCTCCCTGATAATATTTCTTTGCATAACCAAATTCTATCAAATAAAAAATTTACCGAAGGAAATTCAATCTTTATATCTATCTCACCTTCATGGGATACTACTCGGGCACCTGAAAATCAAAGAACAATCACAATCTCATCACATACTAATTTGAATAAATGGTGGACACTGTTAAAAAATGATAAAGAAAAATATTTGCAATTAAAAAACACTTATGAAAATAAATTAATTGGTTTAGCAAAGACTATAATTCCTAAAATAAATAATGCAGAGCTAATTGAAAGTGGAACTCCTGTAACATTTAATCATTTTACAAATCGAATACAAGGTTGGGTTGGTGGATTTAGACAAGAGAATTTATTTAAGACATTCCCATCAAGAATTGACTCAAATTTATTTATGGTAGGAGACTCCATTTTTCCAGGACAAAGTACTGCTGCTGTCAGTCTTGGTGGAATACGTGTTGCTAACTCAATAATGGAACAATTTTAGACCTCTTCAAATAACCATGGATTAACATATTCCATTTTATTTTCTACTTCTTCTTTCCCATGTAACCAATACATAATCGCTTTAACTGAAGATAATAATGCATTCCCATCTTGAGGTGTAAAAGACCAATAGTAAATATGTTTCCCATTCACCTTAATTGAAGGTTCTACAATTACNGCTTGATTTAATATTCTTCCAAAATGCCCATGATCTCTTCCAAATGAAAATACCAAATTNACTGCGGTTTTNTTTGTTATAGCTAACTCATTTGTTTCATAGATTTTGTTTAATAACTCCTCNTTNGTGGTTTCTTTTTCTAAAATAAGATGTGAAAATAATGTGTGCATATATTGAGAATTTACCTTNATTGCTGAAGAAAAAACATCTAAATCAAAACCNTTCGTCATAAANAACTTATGAACATCTTCGGCATGGTGAGTTCCAAATCTATCATGAGTATAATTCGATATTGTAGGAGCCATNACTCCCCTCTCTTGGGATACATCTGATGCTCTTCTCAAAAATGTNAAATTNGCATGTAATAAATTATTATTATCATCTGAATTAAATGCGAAATGCTTGATTGTGCTTGCTGCAGCATGAGTATTGCATGATGCAATTTGTACATATTTAGGATATTTATTTTTCTCAAATATATTATCATTAACATTATTTGCATAAATTGTACCAAAACCTGACTCACTTCCCTGTGCAAGAAATCCAACCGCTCTTTCCTCGATTTTTTTATAATGTTTTTCTTTATTATACCTGCCTACTCCCTCCGCTGTTGCATCTGCTATAACATCAATTTTTTTTAATGTTTCATCAAATGTCATATCCGGTTCAATATCTAATTCTCTAAATTCTTTGAGTTTATTTTTATCAACACACATTTTTCCTCCCTTTTTTTGTAAATTTTCAATCATCGGTCTATCTGTTAACCTTGCAGTATGTTTGTAAAAAAATAATTCGTCAATTCCAAGATTTTTTTTTGTACTTAATAGTAACGCAATTAATGGTTCTCCTATTGTACCTGTTCCATTCACTAAAACTGATGTCATAACTCAGTCATTTGGCGCCATTACTAAAATGAAGCGAAAGTAAATCAAAATAAAGATAATACATTGATACATTTTATTAGAATATTTGTTTAATTTGATAAATAATTAATAACGATTTGGCCCTTTTCTTGAATCTGAAGATCTAATTTTCACTTTCTTGTAGTGAATCGCACATGACACACAGAAATTTTCTGTTACCTTTCTTCTTGGAAGAATCGCACCTGCTTCCCTTAATTCTTTACTCATTCTTGGATCTACCACTGAAACATATCTAGTTTGTTTTTTAATTTTATCAGAAGGAACCATTCTACCACAATTAGAGCATTGCTCTGCGGTATTGTTTCCCCTTTTTCCACCAGATCTTCCACCAGATCGTCTTTTTTTTGCCATTTATATCAGCACCTTTTTTGGTTCCATTACCCTAACTACCTTATTGTTTTTTATAAAGTTTGAGTTGAATTACTTAGTATCAAATATATTTTATTCACTCCTTTTCCCATAGAAATTTTGTAAAAAAGTGTCATTTGATTAGTATAAATACTCAGATAATACCAAGGTATCTTTTAAGTTCTTATGGTACCACGTGTTATAGAATATAGGAGTTGGATTAATTAAAAACAAATGTTACATCATTTAATTTTTTAATCTAATTAAATCAAATAGGAGACAACTGAATTGCCAGATTATAATAGTGCCCGATGTCATTCTTGTTCAATTTCACAAAGAGTACGTTTTTGTCAAGAATGTGCACTAGTAACATGTGAGAGTTGTTTACATATATCTATAAAGACAACTTACTCTTGCACTCGTTGTAATTTTTCTCCTCAATCTGATATTTGTGGTTCATGTGGATCAGAAGCAGAAATTATGGAAAAGACTAAATTATTATGCTGTCCTTCATGTAAAAGTACAAGGGTAGATGATCCTCAATTATTATTAGACAATTACCAGTCCTCATATCATGAAATAATAAGTAGAGTTCAATCTGTTAATGAACAATTTATAGATCTTTATCGTGATTTTGATTTTCTTGTAGGTTTGGTTAGATATTGTCGCCTTGGAAATTTATATGGTCTTCCCCAAATGGAAATGCAATTGGAACTAAGCTCTAAGGCAATGAAAAAAATTAATAAAGAAGGTATAGATGAATTAAACAAATTAAGACAAGAAGGCCTGTATGATTTACGAACTCATAATTATTTTAAAAATATAAAACTTGAACATTATCGTAGTTTAGATGCATTATTAAAAGGAACTGAAGTTAAGATTAACCAACATATCGAACGTATTCAATTTTGGATAAGTGAAGTACAAGAACATCTTGAAAAATTACATGGTACTGCTCAATTTCTGAAGGATCAATATACTATGCTATATGATATCAAGCCTTATCTGCCTGACAATGTATATGATGTAGTTGCCATAATTCCCCCTTTAAATATGCATATGAAAAGAGATACTCATAAAATAAATGACAAATGCTATGTTATATTTACAGAAAATTACTGTATATTCCTTCCAAAGAATGCTATTAAATATAAATTACCCGATCAATTTGTCCAACTCAAATACTCAGATCTCATAAATAAATATGAAGCAAAATCAATCATAAAAGGTACACAATATATTATTGAATTAAAACAAGGAGAGATTCAAATTACTGCGCCACCACAAATTATCACAACTATTAATCAATATTTTGGATTAATTGACTCCGATGAACCATTCATGGTTGGATCACCAAAAAAGATCAAGGAAATAGAAGAAAATGGTCCTGATAAATATGAATACAAACGTGCAGCTGCAAAATTCGCAAGCATTTTTAGAGAATGGTTGTTTGATGACAGAGTTCAAAATGAAGAATATACACCAGAATTAGAATTTCCTTCTATGACTGATTTAAAACATGAATTAAAGAAACTTGATAATATTTATAATAAATACAATAGTCAAGTAGAAAATCATGAAATACCTTTAGAAAAATATCAAACAGAAAGAGGTAAACTTAAAGAAAATATACATGAATTAAAAAGTAAATTGGCCGGCATGACTGGATATTTTGGAAAATATGATAATTACTAATGTTATCGTATTCATCTCCGTTTTATAATCCATTAATTATATCAATACAACTTCATAAATTAAGTCGTACCAATTAGCTTTTAATTTTCTCAAAAATTAAGAATTATGGATAATAAAACTAATCCTCAAAAATCATTATTAATTTCTCTTGCACTTGCAAACGCAATTGCAACAACAGGGTTTGGTATTATTTTCCCGATATTTCCTCAACTACTTGCAGATGTTGGTGGGGGTAATGCACTTGACCTTGGAACTATGGCTGCTGCTTTTGGTTTTGCATATTTTATAGCATCTCCAATCTTTGGTAATCTAGCAGATTATTATAATAATAAAGTCATAATATTAATTGGTCTTATTGGTTTTTCAACTTCAAATTTAGTATATATTTATGCACAAACTTTATGGCATTTTTACATAGCAAGAATAATTGAAGGTGCTTTCTCATCTGCAATATTACCTCCATCATTAGCTCTAATTACAAGAAAAGTGTCAAAAGATAATCGTGCTAAATTAATAGGTTATATTTATTCTGCTAACACGTTTGGATTAATCGTAGGGCCTCTATTAGGTGGTGTACTGTATGATGGGTTATCCCTTGGCTCTTTGATAATCACAGGTTCAGTATATTTACCTTTCTGGGTCTCACTCACAGTTGGTCTACTATCTTTCATGGTTGGTTATTTATTTATTTCAGAAGAAAATTCTAATCCAAAAGAAACAAATAATTCAAATCAAAAGATATCGAAAAAAAATCCTTCCTCATTGTTTTTAATAATAAAACGTCAAATAAAGGTTATACCCAGACCCTTTTTGGTATTTTTAATTTTTATCATAGTTGATACTTTTGGCATATTATCATGGTTATTAGTCTCTCCCGGGTTTATTTTTTATTTTTATGATGAATTATTTCTATCTGCATCAGATTTTGGATATTTCGTAGCAGGATATGGTCTTTTTGCTGCATTGGGTCAAGCATTTTTAGGAAACCTTTCTGATAAATATGGTCGAAAAAAGATTATATTCATTGGACAAATATTTTCAATTCTTTTTTATATCTTTTTACCCGTCGGTTCAATTTCATGGCATTTTGTACTCATTTCAATATTTGCTGGAATAGGTTCTGGTCTCAGAGATCCCGCTCTTAAAGCCTTATTAACTGATGTAACTTCGGAAGATAGCCGTGCCACTGTATTTGGGATTGAATCAGGATTAATTTCAATTTCACAAATCTTTGGTCCTATTTTAGGAGGACTATTTTATGAAATATATGGCATTTCATTTGTATTTCAAGTGTCCCTATTTGTATCATCATCTAGCTTGTTATTTATTTTCTTCCTTAATTTTAAAAACGTTTAATTTATTCTACTGTTACACTTTTCGCTAAGTTTCGTGGTCTGTCAGGGTTCAATCCCCTCTTTACTGATGTATAATATGCTAATAATTGTAATGGAATATTATAGGCTATTGAGGAGACAAATCTGGAGTATCCTTTTGGTATTTCTATATAATGATCTAAAACTTCAATCATCTCATCATCGCCTTCTTCAATTACTCCTATTGTTACGGCTCCCCTTGCAGCCATTTCCTGCACAGATCCCATCATCTTATCCCTAGTGTAATCTTTCGGAATTGTGAACACTACTGGAAATCCATCTTCTATTAGGGCAATTGGTCCATGTTTACTTTCTCCAGCTGGATAACCTTCGGCATGTATATATGCAATTTCTTTAATTTTCAAAGCTCCTTCATATGCTGTGATTAAAGATATATCTCTCCCTAAGTAAAATGCAGATTTTTGATCATACATATAATTCGAAATATCTCTAATTTTAGCTTCATTTCCTTTAATAATCTCACTAATTATATTAGGTATATCTTTTAAATTCTTTTCAAAATTTTTCAGCTCAGTATCAGTCAAAGAGCCATTTATTTTTGCAAGTTCGTATCCTATTCTCCATATCATTAAAGATTGTGAGGAAAATGTTTTTGTCGCAGCTACTCCTATTTCAGGACCTGAATGAATGTATAAATTTAGGTCTGAAATTTGAGTCAACGTAGATCCAACAACGTTTACTACAGAAATTATTTTTGCACCTTTTGTTTTAGCACTTTTTATCGCTTTTATAGTATCTAAGGTCTCTCCAGATTGAGAAACAGAAATGATGATCGCATTTTCATCAACAATATTTTCAATACTTGACCATTCAGCCGCAACACAAGGTATTACAACTTTATTAGCGAGATTAATAAAATTATAATACGCATTTAAAGATGCATAGTATGCAGATCCTGCTGCCACTAATATTACCTTGTTCGCTTTTTGTATCATATTTGCCGCTAATTCAATATTTTCATTCTGAGTTTTTAATTGAACTTTCAATACTTTCTCTTGTTCATGAATCTCCTTAATCATGAAATGTGGATATCCCCCTTTTTGTGCAGCTTCTGCATCCCATGTGACCTCATGACTTTTTCTTACTATCAATTGTTCATTTTCTGCGGATATAATTTCTAAATTTCCAGGCTCTAAAATAGCAATCTCTAAATCTTTTAGTATTATTACTTCTCTTGTCCAAGGTAAAAACGCAGGAATATCAGATGCACAAAACATAGCATCATCTGTTATACCAATTACTAATGGATTATCTTTTCTTATTACATATATCTTATCTGGTTCCTCAGAACTTGATATCACTAATGCATACGTTCCCTCAATCTTGTCAATCAAAGAAATGATTGCCTTAACCATAGACATACCTTGCTTTAAATACATTTCAATTAAATTAGGTATTATCTCAGTATCAGTGTCACTTTCAAAAATTACTCCTTTACTTTGTAATTCTTTTTTTAGTTGCATAAAATTTTCAATTATACCATTATGTACTACTACAACTTTTCCATCATTTGATTTATGAGGATGCGCATTTCTTTTTTCAACAGCTCCATGTGTTGCCCATCTTGAATGACCTATCGCTGTAGATCCTTCATATTCACTAAAATTGAGTTTTTCTCCAACCTCATTTATACTTCCTTTATCTTTTGCTAATTCAATTCCATCCTTAGAGATAACTGCCATTCCAACAGAGTCATAGCCTCTGTACTCTAATCTTGTTAAAGCTTCATAAATTTGGGATCCAATTAGGTTATTTGTTTTTTTAGTTTTAGTAATACCTATAATCCCACACATAATTTCAAATTTATCTCACAAATATAAATATATTTACTTTTATGATAATAGCTTGGGGATACTCATTAATCATATAACTCTCATTATAACAAAAATCGAGAATTTTTATAAAACTATTATATACAAATGAAATACTGAAATATTCTTTTAATTAAATAAGTGTGTTTTAATCACATACCTTTATATTATAAATGTGCTAATATTATATAGCCAATAGGTGAAATTATGAAATACAATATAAAATTCATGATCACACTACTAGTTTTATTGTCTTCTCTAAGTGCAGTTGGTATTGTCCAATCACAAGAGAATGATCTAAGAGTTAGTACGGGTGATACAGTACAATATAGTAACAATGGTGACATGAGTGGTATTGATTTTTCAACAATCCAAATTAATGATTTAAATTCCAGTGATCTTATAGAATATTCTTCACAAGATAGTACAATGGAAGGCTCCTTTGATGGAGAAATCAATCTTGCGTTTGCTGAACTTGAAGATCTTACTCACATGCCATTTAATCCAATGGATGATCCAGATTTTTCATTACCAGATGGTATGTATATGTATGGAATGTCTATCAATCAAGGTGTAAATATGGAATTCTCACAAGAAAATGATTACTCCAACTATTACTACGACGCAGGTGAAAATTCAACCGGCGAATGGTGGAATGGTTCAGACTCATACGATGACTCTGATTATATGTCTAATACATTTACTGATTTTGCATTCGCAAATGATGATTATCTATTCATGCCTGAAGGTCCAATGATGGAGATGGGAAATTCCTCAACTACAGATCATTGGCTTTATTCTGTATATGTATATAGTTTTGATATGGAGTTAGAATTTAACAACACAATAACAATGACCACTACAACATATTTTGAAGGAGGAATCGAATATTTCATCCTTAACATGACTGAAGTAGGAACTATAACCAACATGGTAGCAGAAATCCCAATTGATAGAGCTTTTGGTGAGGACTCACATTACGTTGACGTTTATGTAAATGCAACATATACATACTCTGAAGAAGTGATCATGAAATATGATCGAACAGATATCGATGGTATGTNTTTNGGTNAAACCGAATCANNATATGAATATTTAGAGGGTGTTTTNTGGAATGACAATGTAACNNTAGATGGTNGTGATGNTTTAGATGAGCATGAATATTATAATTCNGCNGTAAAAATAGCTGGTGAATTTGAACAAGGAAATTATGAAGACCAAAGTTTTGGTTACTTAAACTCTAATTTAGGTCTAGAATCAACAGGTGATAATGAAGGTTGGCAATTAGGTACTGAGCTTCATTATAAACAACTTGAATCACAAACTAATAAAGATACCATGACAATGGTTGACCCAATGTCTGGAGAAGAGATGACTGATGAATTTAAAATGCAAATCGAACTTTTTGCTGATTTCTACCTTACACCATATCATCATGAAGGNAACACTTTAAGTATANTNCAACAAAGAGTTNTAACTGATGTCAGAATGGGTGATGGACATGATCATGATGACCATGACCATGACCATGACCATGATGGTGAAGGAAACCTTGATGATGATCACGGAGAAGGTATGATGTTTTATGAATTCAGTCTATTTAGTGGATTAGAAACATCTCTCATNACAAGAANTAATGATNCCATCAGAAGAATCAAGAAGTTATCAATGTATGNACTTANATATGTTCATGGNTGGNCCTGANGATGATCATGACGATGATCATGATGATGATCATGATGATGATCATGATGATGAANCAGGACTACNNTTAGATGATGGACATGACNGTGATGANATGGGTATGGGTCCAAATTTCTGTTACCCACCAATGNTNTTCATGNTGGGTGATGCNGGTTTAGANNTNGAANTNTCTGATATGCCATTNTTAGATACTTTNACNNGTNCTGGTCTTATGACTAGNGANATAAATGAGTTTGAATANACTGTATTAGTTAATGAAGTTGAATACATGTATGGTATCCAATTATCAGGTGAAGCAGAAGTTGATTTAGACGAAGGTGATGATCATGATGATGATCACGATGATGATCACGATGATGATCATGATGATTTCTTAGATCAAAATACCGAAGAACCATTACCAATGACTGTAGAATATACTGTAGATATGAAATCAGTCGATTACAGAGCATATGATAATGCCACTGGATCTATGATGGAAAAGACAGACGTCTANACTCTCTCCATTATTCTCGATTTATCTGTTGAAATGCCAGATGGACAAGTAATGGAAATGGGTTCAATGGAATCTGTTTATGAATACGTAGACACCTATGTACTCGCAGGACATACTTCTAAATATCAAGAAGCTCAAGATCCTAACAGTATTCCTGAAGATCCAAACGCAAATNNNAATGNAACA
>PBWW01000019.1:0-17913 GCA_002728275.1 Candidatus Heimdallarchaeota archaeon | reverse complement strand
ANCTNNTNNANTAAATGAAACAGAACTTCCATCAGAAGTACCCGCAGGTATTTCACTACCCGCTGGTTTACCAGGATTTGAAGGTCTTTATGCAATGATTGCATTAAGTGTTTCAATTGTATTCAGTAGAAAGTTCAAAAGAAATTAAATAAATTAATTTAAAAATAATCATACAAATATTTTAATCATTTTAANATTGATTTTTAATCTATTTCATTATACTATAGAATGATTTAATTAATCTTGAAAGTCTAAAATATTGATACCTTTTAATGGGCTCGTGGTCTAGCCCGGCCATGACGCTTCCTTGACGTGGAGGAGATCCCCGGTTCGAATCCGGGCGAGCCCATATTATTCTCTTAATAATTTAATTTGCCCTAAAATTTCAGTTATTAAACCTAANGTAGTTTTCACCGTTGTNAATGATTGATCACCTGGCGGAGAAACTTCNGTNATATCAAAGGCNGTGACTTTACATGGTATACATTTTATCATTTTATATAGTTGGCTACTTGTCATTCCGCCTCCGACTGGCGTACCAGTCCCAGGAATAAATGCTGGATCTAATACATCGATATCAATGGAAACATAAAGATNATCTACTCTCNTAGCTATTTTATTAATTTGTTTTTCAAAATCAGTCAAATCAAATTTATTTTCCTCTAAATCAACCATTCTTAATTCATATATATCGTTGTTCTCAATAAATAATTGTTCAGTTTGCTCCATATATCTNGTACCAATTAACATTATATCCTCACTATTGACATTNTCTAACTCTATNGATCTCCTCAAAGAACTTCCATGACTATATTTTGANTTAATCAATTCATCTAATAAATCACGATGTGCATCAAACCAAATTACTCCAACCTTTCCCCTATTACTCAATGATTTAATTATNGGATATGTTATTGAATGATCTCCTCCAATTGTAATTATTGGTTTTTCATTTTCAAAGATNCCATCAAAAGTNTTAGTTATTTTCTCNCTTGTCATTTCATCATTTAGCGGGAATATACTTATGTCTCCCATATCCAAAATTGCGATATCATTTAAATCTAAACTATACCTNGTCATAGTTTGTAAATCTGTTGAAAATTTTCTAATTTCATAAGGTGCAAATGAAGTTCCCTTATTACCNGAGGTACCTCCTTCATAAGGNACTCCTATTAATAATATGTCTGCATCTTGTATCTCCATATCTTCATATACTAATCCACCAAATGAACCAAAATCACCTATCATTTTTCTAATTTACCTAAGCTTACAAATGTTAATAAAATTCTCATATNATACNAACTATACCCCAAAAATATATCTAATAATTACCATTTAAAATTAATCATCAAATTTAACAATGAGATAAATTAGCTAATCTATCTATTTAAGTCAGTTTATTTTAATACAAATAAGCGTAAAACCATGAAAGGAATTATTTTAGCGGCAGGTCAAGGAAATGATCTTAAACCATTAACAAATCATTTACCTAAACCCATGATAAAGATTTTAGACAAACCTTTAATTCAATTTGCTGTCGATCGATTAACTCATTGTGGTATACAAGAAATCATTATCGTGATACCCAAAGATGATGTTTTAATTACAAGTTATTTTCAACAAACACCNCAAAATTCACATATAGAATTTGTAAATCAATCCGGTAAAGGAATTGATGGTGCAATCAAGTCTGTGAGCAAAATNTTTAATGAAGATGATCAATTCTTGCTTACCCATTCTGACATCGTTACTGCAGATCACATTACAACAAGAACATTAAATGCAGCTCATAATTCAGGTGCAGATATGGCTATTGCGGTATCTTTGGAAAGAGAAGTCCAAGATTTTGGTATGGTTTCAATTGACTCTGATGGTTATGTCGANGAAATANTTTCTCCAAATGAAACCGATAAATCAAATTATATTGTCGCAGGTACATTTTTACTAAATGGTAAAATTTTTAATTATTTGAACCAAGGTGTCCCATTTAATGATTGTTTCAATCACTTTATTTCTGATGGAGGAAAAATTGTAGCTGGTATTTGGAATGATACTTGGATAGATGTGGGAAGACCATGGGATGTATTACGAGCTAGCTATTTTATGCTAAAAAAATTAAAAGTATCATATATCTCAAGTAATGTTGAAATTGGACCTAATGTAGAAATCAATGGTCCTGTAATAATTGAAGATGGCGTAAAGATTCTAAATGGTACAATAATTAATGGCCCTGTTCATATTGGAGAAAATGCATTTATCGGAAATAATACTCTTATTAGAGATAATACTTCAATTCAAGATAATGCTAAAATTGGAATGGGAGTTGAAATACGATCATCAATAATTATGTCCAATGCATCAATTGCTAGATTATCATATATTGGTGCTAGTATTATTGCAGATAATGTTACAATCCANTCTGGTGTAATAACGATTGTTAATAATTCACCTCCTTCCGAAATACATGCCAGTTTAAGTGATGGTTCATCCCATATAGTCCCTCTAAATAAATTTGGAGCAGTTATCGGATCAAATTCACATATAGGTGTTCACACTTCATTGAAACCAGGTACCATAATAAATTCAAATTCTATAATTGAACCCAATCAGGTTTGTAATGGTTGGNTAGAATAAACTGTGAAGATCCAATGAATTTTTTAATCATATCACAAAAATGTCAATTTAACTCCAATTACACATTAAATAATTTAACAGGTCATGGTAGATTTGACATAATATGTAGGTCCATACTTGCTTCAACAAGAGAATTGCAATCTGATAAAGGATCTTCAATTTTTTGTTATCTAAAGGGAGGTGAAGAAAAAGGTTGGTTAAAAATTGACCCATCATTCGTTGAGGAAATAGATGATGAAATTTCAATAGCAGCTAAAATCAAAAATAATTGGTCCAAAATCGCTACAAAGGGGAACTTAATTAATCTTTTTGGGCAATTACCAAAACCCATAACATTATTATCTGAATATGGTGACCCCCCAACCTCTTTCACAGGGACTATAGTTTTAGGGGCACAAAATGATCTTTCACAAAATGATAAAATAACCCTAGAAATAGAAGAAGAAATTTCATTAGGTAGTAAATCNCTTTTAGCATCTCATGCAATTATATACGTTCGTCAACTAAATTTAAAGATGTAAAAAATATTCTAATTAGAAAAGGTATATATGAGACGTTTAAATATAAAATATGAATTAATATGGCTGGGNCATCATTAAAAGCAGCTTTATCAGCAAATTTTATAATTGGAGTAATTAAAACAATCGTAGGTTTCTTTACGGGATCCGCAGCAATGATATCNGANGCNTATCANAGTTTNGCAGATACNTTTAATCAAATATTATTGTTAATTGGTGTCAATAGAAGCAAAAAAGAGCCAGATGTAGAACATCCATTTGGTTATAAAAAAGTCCAATTTTTCTGGGCTTTTGTTGTCGCAGTTTTAATATTTGGTGTATCCGGAGGTTTAGCCCTTTTTGAAGGTATAGAAATNATATTACATCCTAGTGATCATGAATTTCATCCNGAATATTTTCCATGGCAAATTGCTGTACTATCTGTCGCTATAATTTTAGAATCTTTTGCTNTAAAAACTGCAATTAATGAAGCTCAAGCATATCAGAAAAAAGTTAAATCTGAAAANTTATTAGANGCTGTTGAAGAAATGCAAGACCCTGTTCTNTTATCTCTANTAGTTGAGGACTCNCTCGCTTTGGCCGGATTGNTTNTTGCATTAATAGGATCAATTATCACNTTTGTAACTGAAAATCCTACATGGGATGGTATCACTGCAATATCNATNGGTATCGTATTAATGATNGGTGGTATTTTGCTCGCCAGNGAAAATAAACGATATTTAATTGGAGTATCTGTGTCCACCCGAATTAAANCACNAATTAAAGATATNNTCGAAAACTTTGAAGGAGTGGTTNAATTAAATTCAATGAAAACAATGATTTTGGGTCCTGATGATATGTTACTTGCACTTGAAGTCACATTTGAAACTTATGTAATTGAAAGTGATAATGGTGTTGCAGATGAAATTGATAGGTTAGAAATTGAACTATGTAAACTTGTACCAAAACTCACTCCAAATAAAATTTTTATAGAAAGCCAAGTACCAAAAATAATTTCAGAAGAACAATGAGTTTTATCCACCAGATATTATTGGTGCAATTATTAATTCAGTCATTACTATTAATTCCAGATCTTCTGGGATTTTTAATGTTCTTCCATCTTTTATTATCATAAAAGATATATTCTCAAAATCAATATATTTTCTAAAATTTTTAACTTCCTTTTCTAACTCTTTCATAACATCTGATACGCTCTTTCCCTTTTGATGCATTTTGATTATTTTTGTATCAAATAAATCAACAAAATATGAGTGAAATTTTACTACTATCATTATATCAAACCAATTTGGTATTAATTATTAAGATCATTTTTCCAATTTGATGAGAAAAAGCCTTAAATTTCAAACTCAATATAATATTATGGAAAATAAAGTTGAGCATATTCCATATAATTTCGTTAAAATATCATCAAACAAAAGTTTACAAAATTCAATTGATTTCTATCATACAATGAATAAAAGAAGATCTTGCCGATATTTTAGTGATACAGATATTGATCCAAAAATTATTGAAAATTTAATACTTACTGCAGGAACTGCTCCAAGTGGAGCACACAAACAACCTTGGACCTTTGTTGTTATTGATAATAAAAATAAAACCTTAAGAAAGAAAATTAGAGATGCTGCAGAAAAAGAGGAAAAACTTAGTTATGAGAGTAGAATGACACAAGAATGGTTAGATGCTTTAGCCCCTTTAGGCACTAACTGGGAAAAACCATTTCTGGAAAATGCCCCCTATTTGATTGTAGTATTAAGACAAAGACATGGAATAAATGAAGATGGATCAAAAATCAAACATTATTATACATCTGAGTCAGTAGGAATTGCAGTTGGTATTTTAATCAGTGCAATTCATAATGCAGGTTTAGTAACATTAACTCATACTCCATCACCAATGAATTTTCTAAAAAAAATTTTAAACAGACCCGATAATGAAATCCCATATGTTTTACTACCCGTAGGCTATCCAACTGAAGATGCAACAGTACCAAATCTCACTCGAAAATCATTAAAAGAAATAATGGTAAAGTTTTAATTTTTAAATTATATCCTCAAATAATTCGTCATCAACGGAAAATGGCAACAGTATTTCAGAATTATTATCCTGTAATTCATTCCATTCTTTAGTAGTTGACATCGCATTGTTATTTCTTGCCCATGATCTTCTTCCTACACCAATCATAACATCCCAATCTATTGCATTTTTTATAATTTCATCTACCCTTTGAGATCCATCCAAGACTAATCCAAATCCACCATTTACTGATTTACCAATTCCAACTCCACCACCATTAGAAAGAACCGCAAATGTCATTCCCCTTAAAATATTTCCTCCCCAACTTTGAATTGACATATCAGCCATAATATTACTCCCATCTTTTATATTTGCAGTTTCTCTAAATGGACTATCTGTTCCTCCAGTGTCATGGTGATCTCTTCCCAACATTATCGGTCCAATAATACCGTTTCTTACTAACTGATTAAATTTTAACGCAATATTGACTCTCCCCATATTATCTGCGTACAGAATCCTTGCTTTAGATCCTACCACCAGATTATTTGTGTTAGCATTTTTTATCCAATTATAATTNTCNCTATCTTGTCCATTACGATTAGGNTCAATCAATTCCATTGCNGCACGATCTGTAATTTNTAAGTCATTCTCATCTCCNGATAANCATACCCATCTAAATGGTCCATATCCAAANTCAAAACAAATCGGTCCCATTATNTCTTCAACATAAGAAGGATAAATAAATCCNTCATATGTATCNTTGCCATTTTTTAATACTTTTTTTTCACCAGCATCANATACGGCTTTTAAGAATGAATTACCATAGTCNAAGAAATATANCCCCTTTTTCACTANTTTTGATATTATCTCAAAATGTAGTTTCAATGTTTTATTTACCTNATTTCTAAATTCATCGGGTCTTTCAGTCAATAAAATCATTGCATTTTCATAATTCATTCCTTTTGGAGTATATCCTCCNCCATANGGGTCNTGGCATGAAGTTTGATCTGATCCNAAATCAACATGAATATTATTTTTCAATACATATTCCCATAAATCAATAATATTTCCATGATATGCAATAGAAATAGGTTTGANTGATACTTTNCTNTCCTCTACCCATGAAAATATTTCATCTAAATTACTTGACATTTTTGAAACCCAATTTTGTTTGACNCTAGTCANAATTCTCGAAATATCCACCTCTGCAATTATTCCTATTCCNCCTGCAATTTCTATAGCTTTGGCTTGAGCACCACTCATGCCTCCCAATCCAGAAGAAATAAAGATTTTACCTTTTAAATTTTCATTATTTGGAATATTCAAAAATTTTCTACCTGCATTTAACAAAGTNATNTAAGTTCCATGAACTATGCCTTGNGGTCCAATATACATCCAACCTCCTGCTGTCATTTGTCCATAATTTGCNACACCCATTGCTGCAGCTTTATGAAATGCATCTGGATTATCATATAATCCGACCATCATCGCATTTGTATTGATGACTCTGGGTGCATTTCGTTGAGTATTAAAAATACCNAATGGATGGCCTGACATAACTACTATAGTTTGATCCTCTCTCATATTNATCAACATTTTTTTNATTAAAATAAATTGCATCCAATTTTGACATACCTGACCNTTTGACCCATATGTTACCAATTCATAAGGAAATAGTGCAATTTCAAAAGATACATTGTTATCCATCATTAATTGAATTGCTTTTGCCTCTAAAATACCATCATAATCTTTTATTGGTCTTGCTTTGATATTATTTTCTCCATTACCAGGTCTATATCTATAACCATAAACTCTCCCATATTGCAATAATTCATCTTTAAACTCAAGTAATAATTCTTCATGCAATATTTTTGGAATATATCTTAACGCATTTTTCAATGATAATTTTGTTTCTTCAGAGCTTAAGTTATAATTCCTACTAGGTGCTCTTCTTACACTTTCCAAAAATTTTGTTTTTTCAGGTAATTGATTTGATAATAGGAATTTATTCATAATAGACGAATATTCAAAATATATATCTTAGTTCCTATCCAAATAAAATCATTTGTTGAAAATAAATTCATCCTTATATTTTTCAGCTATCACAATATAATCTTTGATTGAGTTAATTAAACTACCATTGTCAACTTGTATTTCACCATTCACAATTACTTTNTCTACATCCCTTGTCTGCGCAGAATATACTACAAATGAGTAAGGATCGTATATCGGTTTCGCATTTGGGTTATCAGTATTAAGGACTATTATATCTGCTAAATTTCCTTTCTTTAATTCACCAACATTTTCGTAATTTAATGATTTTGCTCCACCTTTTGTAGCCATATAAAAAATATCCTTCGCAGGTAGTGACTTTGGATTTTTATTTTTTATCTTCTGTAAAAATGAAGCTAATTTCATCTCTAAAAAGAAGTCATGGCCTCCAGACGCGGGGGATCCATCGGTAGCTATTCCTACATTGATTTTTTCATCACAATAATCTGAAATTGGAGCAATCCCAGATGCTAATTTCATATTTGAACTTGGATTATGTGAAATATTAGTCTCTGTTTCTTTAATAATTTTAGTTTCCCTCTCATCAGTCCAAATCGCATGAGCTAAAATAGTATTTTGTCCCATACAACCAAATTCATTCAATGCTTCAATATTCGATTTTCCGGTTAATTCTTTAACCCATTTCATTTCATCCATATTTTCAGATGAATGTGTATGAAATATTAATTGCTTCTCATAAGCATCTATTGCAGACTCTCTCATAAGCTCATTTGAGCAAGCTGGAATAAACCTAGGGGTATATGCAAACTGTACTCTATTACCATTAGGAAATTTAGTAGCATAATTGGTACATTCTTTCAATATATCATCTTTATNCTCAATCATTTCCTCAGGTACATTCCTATCCATCAACATTTTACCTATATGTCCTCTAATACCACTGTCTACCGCAGCTCTAATTCCGCTCAAAGAGTGCTTAGATGTTAACATATCATTAGTAGATGTTATACCAGATAATAACATTTCAGCATATCCAATTCTACAACTAGCCTCTATTTGTTTTTTATTTAGAGATATTTCCCCAGGTAATATTACATTATGTAACCAAGGTAATAAATCCAAATCATCTGCAGCTCCTCTAAATGCCGTTTGAACTGCNTGAGAATGAGTATTGACAAATCCAGGCATTACTATATTATTTGTCTCCTCATATATTGTACCTAAATCATATTCTTTTTTTAATTTATCAAATTCTCCAACCTCATAGATTTTGTTATCCTCAATAATCACTACCCCATTTTTAATAAATATCTCTGATGAAGCAATGATATCTCCAACTATAGAATAACGATGATTTTTCATATACCAAAATTATAAAATATTAATCATATAAACTTTATCCGATATCAACGACATTTTTTGTCAAGATTTAGTTTTTAAAAATTCGATCATATAAATTAGCCAAACAAAATTTTTTTTAAAATATTGAATTAANGNATTAATATAAATGGTTAATACATTGATTTATATCTCAGCAGATCAATTATTCCACTCACAATCCGCATTATCTATAGATGATCAATGTGTAGTTTTGATGTTTGAAGATACAGAATTTTTATTATCATATAAATTTCACAAACATAAATTAATCTTCATAATATCTGCCATGAGGCAATATTTCCAACAATTAAATGTTAAGAAAAAATTTTATTTTAAATTAAATTTAGATAATGCATCAAACACATTAGAAAATAATTTTAAAAAAATAATAACTGATTATCCAACTATTAACGAAATTAGAACTTATAAAAATTCAAACAGGAAAATCAATAAAAGAATAACCACATTCTCNAATAAATTCGATTTAAAATATAATTTCATAGATAACCCCTCATTTTTGACCTCATCAACAGAATTCAAGAATTTTCATATCTCTAACCCATCATTATTGATGCATAATTTCTATAAGTTACAAAGAAAAAAATTTAACATTCTGATCTCATCTGACTCTAAACCTAAGGGAGGAAAATGGAGTCATGATCATGAAAATCGATTAAAATTACCAAAGAATCTTTCACCAAAACTTCCAGATCAAATCAAATATGATGATATTGTAAGTCAAGTCAAAAAGGAGATAGACCAAGTTTTTCCCAAAAATCCAGGATCTACTTCAAATTTTTGGCTTCCTGTTACTCGGTCACAATCTCTAACTTGGTTAAATTTATTTTTCGAAGAACGTTTTAAATTGTTTGGGCCCTATGAAGATGCTATTCATACAGAACATCCTTTCATATATCATTCTGTAGTATCACCAATAATTAATATTGGACTGATTACTCCATTGGAGGTGGTAAATCTTGCATTAAATTACTCTGAACACAATGATGTCCCAATTCAAAGTTTAGAAGGTTTTATTAGACAAATCATAGGTTGGCGAGAATTTATGAAGGGCATATATGATATTTCCGATGATACATACATAAATTCAAATTTTTTCAATCATAAAAATAAACTCACCAATAAGTGGTATGATGGAACTACGGGTATTCCACCCTTAGATGATATGATCTCCCAATTAAACAAATATGGGTATGCACATCATATTCAAAGATTAATGATTGCATCAAATCTAATGACTCTTTGCGAAATCGACCCTAAAGATGCATTTAGATGGTTTATGGAATATTTTGTTGACTCAGATGAGTGGGTTATGGAACCCAATTTAATAGGGATGGGTCTATTTGCGGATGGAGGTTTATTCGCTACGAAACCATATATCTCTAGTTCAAATTACATTTTAAAAATGAGTAATTATACCAAAAAATCACATGGATCAACATGGATTGATATTTGGCAAGCTCTTTTTTGGAGGTTCATTCATAAAAATTATAATTATTTCAAAGAATCAGGACGCATGGGATATATGATCTCTCATATCAACAAAATGGGAAAAGAACAAATTCAAAATTATTANAATGTTGCAAATGAATTTATTAAAAATATAACTGAATAATTTTAAATTTCAAGATCATCATATATTTCAGAAATAGTTTCCTCTAACATATTTTTTGCTAATTTAAGTGCTCCAATTCCCTTTTTTGTGATTTTATAGTATTTTCTATTTGGGAAAAATTCATTAGAAGCTTCTTCTACAAATTCAGACTTCTCCAATCTGTATAGCACCGCATATGCAGTAACTGTAGCTGGATCAAAACCAAATTTATCATTTATTTCCTTTCTTAATTGGTATGCATATTTATCTTCTTCATTTAATAGTTTTAAAATCCAAATCCATATATTTCCTCTTCTTAATGAGTCGGCCATTCTTTCTATTGGCTTCATATCGATCTCATTTTCGTCCATATATAATTAATAAATTAACATATTATATGTATATCCCTTCATTACAGTTACATAATTTTCAGAAAACCCATTTTATTATTTACAATCTATATTATATTGGATTTACAAAAGTTGAGGATGCATAGTAAATCATAAAATAGATTATAATTTNAGTAATAATGTAACATCATCTATAATTATAGATGAGTTATTATCAAAAAAAAAGGGTCTGTAGCGTAATCCGGCAACGCGACTGGCTCCAGATTGATTGAGATTATTCTCAATCCAAGAATAAACCAGTAGATTGCGGGTTCAAATCCCGTCAGGCCCACCTCTTTTTTTTATCTTGATTTCTTGACAAATCATTTCCGTAAACTACATATTTAGAATAAATAAATGTATAATATGGCACGTAAAACAAAAAAGGAATTTTCAGCCGGTTTTGTAGTTTTTTATAAAAAAAATTTAATTGATGATAAATGTGAATTACTTTTATTAGATCATGGAAGTCACATCTCACATCCAAAAGGACATATTGAAAAAGGCGAAACAAAAATTCAAACTGCTATTCGAGAATTAAAGGAAGAAACCAATTTATCTCCATATATCTTTAGTAAGACTCCAATNAAAATAATAAAATATCGAATTAAACGTCCAAATTTTGATATAAACAAAACAGTATATTTCTTTGCTACAATAACCAAAGAGGGCGAAATNAAAATATCAAATGAACATAAAAGGTTCATTNTAGTTGATATAAATTCAAAACAAGCAATTAATACNATAACATATGATCAAGATAAATCAAGTTTCAAAGAAGCACTAACTTGGTATGAAGAGAATAAAAATAATTTATAATAGTTTAACTTTATCGCCTTTCTTCACAGTCCCGTCTTTAACTACTTTGCAATACCAACCTCTTCTCCCTTTCAATGATAATATAAATTCTTTCACATTTTCTTTCCCTACATACTCTAATTCAGCTAAGTTATTACATGGATTGCAAATTTCTGCTACTTCTAATATAATTTCTCCAATCTCAAATTTCATATTTAATTTGATTTTTTCATATTTTATTCCTCTTAATAATATATTTTCACCTAAATCACCCCATTTTATAGGCCANCCCTCTTTTTTTAATTGATTTAACATTTCAACTGTGTGTATTAAGACTGCTCTTTTTTTTGTGCCCTTCTTTCTTTCCATTCTAAAATTGTTGTAATCTCCCTCAACCCCAATCTCATTTATGAAAGCTTCACCAATCGCTATTTTTGGTAATCCAACTTCTCCATCTACTTTATTTTTTATAGATATTTGAGCAACTTCACCTAACACTAACTTACTTAAGAAATGTATAATAAAAATATTTCACATTATAATCGTCAGTTATTAACTTCTATCTGGTAAAGCAGGTTTATATGGACCNTGAAATTCAGGCTTATTCTGCAATATCTCATCAATTTTTTCAAGATCGTCTTTACTTAAATTAATTTCACTTGCCATCACATTAGACTCAATTTGCTCGATTTTTGTTGCCCCTGTTATTACACTACTTATTTCAGGTCGCCTTAAAATCCATGCTAATGCAAGTTGTGCCATCGTAATCTCCATTTCTCCAGCCATTTTTGTTAAATCCCTCACCTTACTTANAGTCTCTTCATTGAGAGAATCNTCAAATCTATCGTTTAATTGTAATCGACTTCCTTCAGGCTTACCATCATTATATTTTCCAGTAAGTATACCATATTGTAATGGTGACCATGGTGTAATTCCCATACCATGATATGATGTGGTNTCCATAATTTCAAGTTCAATATGTCTATCTAACATATTATATCTTGGTTGCTCAACAGCGGGTAAACTTGCACCAATTTCATTTGCAATACCTATTGCTCTTTCCAAATTTGCTGCTGACCAGACTGAAGTCCCCCAATATCTTATTTTTCCATCTTTTATCAAATCATCCATGGCCTCAATAGTTTCTCTCAATGGTGTTTTCCAATCAAATCTATGGCAATAATAAATATCGATATAATCTTGTTGGTATCTTTTTAAGGTTCCGTCTATTGAATCCATAATGTGTTTTCTTGAAAGTCCGGAGTCATTTACTTGGTCTGACATAGGCCAAAATACTTTGGAAGATAACACATAATTTTTTCTCTCATGAGTTTCANTAGAAAAATATTCTCCTACTACTTCCTCTGCTTTCCCAGCGGCATATACGTCTGCATTGTCTATAAAATTTACACCTAATTCCAATGCTCTTTCCAAAATTTTCCAGGCATCTTTGTTATCAACTGTCCCTCCATAAGTTATCCATGCTCCTAAAGAAACCTCAGATATTCTCATGCCATTTTTACCTAATCTTCTATATTTCATAATTCAATAAAATGTTAGACGTATTAAAATATTATTTAAAATTAATAGTAAATACTAATTCAAGGTAAAAATATTTATTTCAAAGAAGAAATCGGTTTTGGTAAATATTTGAAAATTACAATATTAGAACTAAATCTTAAACCCGCAATTATCAACAACATATACGTTAATGCAGTTGATATATCACCAACAAATGCAATGACTAATTCTAATATTACTCCCCCTAAAAATGACCCCGAAAAAGTAGTTAAACCCCATAATAATTGATATACTCCTTGATAATTTCCAGCTCTATCTGCTCCCCCAATTTCAATTATATACGACCTTAAAGCAGTNAATCCAAATCCAATACCTATCCCTGATATCATTTGAGCAGGTATTAAATGCCACCATTCAGATGCAAAAGCAAAAGTTAGAGGAACCGCAGTAAATGATAGAAACCCTATTGATATGGAAATTTTCTCACCAAATTTATCAATATAGTCTGCTAAAAAATATGATGCACTAGCTTGAATGATAGTTGCAGAAATAGCGATATAAGATACTTCTATTGGGCTAGCCATAATGACATCAGATATTACTAATGGAAAATAAGACCAAGCAAGGCTCATAAAAAACCACCAAAATAANATTACTTTCAAAAATGTTCGATAATTTTTGTCCTTTAACGGCATAAAGATACTATCTTGAGAAATTTCCAAAGATTTTTCTCTTAAATCAATAAATAACCAAGACATAATGCTCACAAGTCCAAAATTTAACCCTGCCATGCCTATTATTAGCCTAAATTGATTAATTTCACTAAAACCTAATAAAGGAACAATAAATACGTATGTCATTAATGAAACTGAAATATAGATATAGCTTACTCCAAGAATTCTTCCCATGAAACCTCCTCTTTTACTGCCTTCTGTATAATCTGCAATTGCTCCCTGCCATGCAGGAAATAATATACTCAATCCAAACGCATTGAAAGTTACAGAAATTATTACTTGGACNACCGAACTAGCAAATGTTATAGTAATTGCAGATGCAGTAGCAATCATCGCTCCTGTTAGCATGAATATTTTCCTACCATATTTATCAGACATTTTTCCAAAGGTTGGTTGAAATATAGTTTTTGCAACATTATTTACTGCGGTTAACAACCCCATTTGAATTTCAGAGGCTCCTAATCTTCTAGTAAAAATAGGTAAATATTGATATCCTAAATTTTCTCCAAAACTTAAAAATGCTTGAATTAAAAAGTAAAACAACTTGGGTGATTTTGATTTTAAAACCATATCATCATCAATCTTTTCCTCAATTTTAGTCGATGATATCTCTTTATCTGTAATCAAAATTTCACCATATCTCATCCGGTGAGAATAAGTTCTTAAATTATAAGTTAGGTCTCATTAATTCATTTTATTAAATTAATTTATTATTTTCAAAAGTCATAATATAAGTCAGTCTAAATATATTATTCGCCTATGGCTCTCTCCCATTAAGTAACTCTTATAACCATCATCTATCGNAATAAAATATGGACANTGATGAGACAANGACTGAAGTCTTTGACCATTCACATATTAATTTTCTAGAATACAAAGGAGACCATGCTGCGATTTCTGGAATTGGAATTCTACATGGATTAGCTTCAAATGATGAGTTACTTTTATTATTAACCTTGACCTTAGGATTTTCTAGTTTTCTTAATATATTTTTTGGATTAACTATATTCACTATTGGAGTGGTCATTGGTATGATTATTTTTTCAACTCTCATAAAATTGCCCTTTAATTCAATCGCAAGAGAAAAAATAATCAAATGGGTAAATATTTCNATNGCAATTTTGACTTTAATGTATGGTATATACTCTCTTCTCGGAGGAGAAACCATTAATTTCCTATCNAGTTTAGAAAATAATCTCCAAGGAGGATTATTTAGCATTGCATTTATTTTGGGTATTAAACATTCTATGGATGCAGATCACATAGTTGCTATATCGTCAATAATACTACGCTCACCAAGTTTGAAAAACTCCATCACTCTCAGTATATCATGGGCATTAGGTCATATGTTAACTGCCTCGATAATCACATTTATTCTATTTGGATTAAAGGAAACAGTATTAGAATTAGTGTTATCAAATTTCGAAGTAATCGTAGGTGTAATGCTCATACTCATCGCATTACTCACTTTAGCATGGGAATTTGATATCATTACATGGGGTAAACATAGTCACGGACATGCTCATGAAGATGGCACAATTCATTCCCATTAATTCGTTGTAAAATTTGAATAACATCTAAATATATTCATAATCAAAAAATAATCATTAATAAGAAATAACATAATAAGATGATAATGAAAGTAGCTTTTGTAAATGCAAAAATTATACCCGTTGAAGGTAAAAATATCGAAAATGGTACTCTATTAATTGAGGGTAGTAAGATTAAATCATTAGGAGTAAATTTGCCTACAAAAGGATATGAAGTTGTTGATTGTACAGGTTTAGTAATTACTCCTGGATTAATTGATGCTCATTCTCATGTAGGTGTATTCGAAGAGGGGACAAGTGCTAGCCATGTCCATGATGGTAATGAAACAACAGAAGCAGCAGTCCCATATTTGCGAACAATGGATAGTTTATTCCCATTAGATTTAGGTTTTGATGATGCCAGACGAGGTGGTGTGACTACAATGGGTGTTACACATGGATCTGCAAATCCAATCGGTGCTCAAAATGTGGTTGTCAAATCCGCAGGTATAACTGTCTCAGACATGGTGATCAAAGAACCAGCTGGAGTAAAATTTGCAATGGGAGAAAATCCCAAACGAGTAGGACGAGAAAATAAAAGAGCCCCCCACACAAGAATGGCAGTAGCCCATACGATACGAAAAGCGTTTTATGATGCATTAGATTATAGAAATGATATTATTGAATATGAACATAAAATTAAGAACATGTCTAATGATGATAAGAAAGAATTCATTAAACCACCAAAAAAAGATTTAGGAAAAGAAATACTCCTACAACTAATTGATAACACAATTCCAGTTAGATCCCATGCACATCGAGCAGATGATATAGAAACCGCCATCCGTTTATCTGAAGAGTTTGGCTATAGACTGGTAATTGAACATGCCACCGAAAGTTATAAAATAAAAGATTTAATAGTTTCCAAAAACATTCCATTGGTCATAGGTCCAATTTTTGGTAGAGGAAGCAGAACTAAAAATGAATTACGAGATCAACAGATGAGTACACCCGGTGTTATGGTAAAGGCAGGTGCATTAGTCTGTCTTACGACCGATGCCCCAGTTGTTCCAATTGACTCCCTTCGTGACTCATTAATTCAATGCATCAGAGAGGGATTGCCCATGGATAAGGCATTAGAAATTGTTACAATAAATCCTGCAAAAATTTTAGGGGTAGATGACCGAGTAGGATCATTAAAAGAAGGTAAAGATGCAGATTTCCTAATTTTTAACGGAGATCCCTTTGACTCAAGAAACTCAGTTATTAAAACTTATATTGATGGAAATTTAGTATTTAGCTTATAATCAATAGAAAAAAACTCATTTACTCTTGTGAAAATACATACAGAATAATATGACATTTTTGTTCATTAATCATGGGTTCTCGTACTTTTGATGCAAAGTATGCATTGATAGGCGAGGATTTGATTATCAAAGAAAATGTACGAATTCATTTAAATCAAAATAATAAAATCATAGATATTGAAGAAATTAATAATGTAAATAACAACTCTTTACTAATTCCTGGCTTTTTTAATTCACATTGTCATTCTGGTGATTTTGGCCTCTATAATAAATTTCCATCGGGATTAAATTTAGCGCAATTAGTAGGTGATAATAGCGTAAAATCTAACTATCTTAATACTATGACTTACAATGAACTCTCAGATAATATATTTAAATTTGCAAAAAATGGAATTAAAAATTTTATCACACTTTATTGTGATTTTAGAGAAGGTGGTATTATCGGAACTCAACCATACTTAGACTCTGCAAATATAAATTTAATCAATTTTAATTTTAAACAACTAAACATTGAAAATATTAATGTAACTATTTTATCGAGACCTGAGTCATTAGAAGAGGCAAAAATATTATCAAATAATTTCGGTTTAGGTATCCGAGATATTTACTATTACCCTATAGATGATCTTATTGAATTTGTAAATATCTATGCCACAAATAATAAACCTATACAAATTCATGTTTCAGAAGATTTGGAAAAACGAAACGCATGGTTAAATGATACCGGAGAAACTGATTTGATATGGGCTGCTAAAAATCTATCCCCTGAATTATTAATTCATACAAATCATGCTGAACAATATGAGTACCAATTTTTAAAGGAACAAAATCTTCCTATTAGTATATGTGCTTCTTCTAATAATATTACTAAAACAAAAGAGATAGATTGGCAAGGTCTTCAAGAAATTGATTTTCCAACCAAATTAATTAATTTGGGTAGTGATAATGCAATGTTTTCTCAAAATGAAATTAGAAATGAAATAAAAAATATTCAATTAAAATTTAATTTAGATAGTACTGATTTACTAAAAATTTCAATGCTCCCAGATAAGATACCTTCTTTGAATTTAGTTCATAATATTGAAATTGGTAAATTTTTCAGAGGTACATTTGTCAATGTTAAAAAATCAATTACTAATCATAATGATGTCATATCTCATATTTTAGATTAATATTTTTTCTCTTGTGCCCATCTACCAATTGGAGCATTAAAACCAACTTCTATGTCATAATAATCAGATACTTTATCTTTATATTCTTCAGGAACTTCAGGAGTTGGTCCATCTTCAAAATCAATATTCTCATGTATATTATCTCTTTCCCATCTTCTTTTATCAGGGACTGATTTATGAGTTAGTCCTGCTTGAACTCTCGGTTCAATATGTTTTTCCCACATCTTGAACATTCTTTCAGGTCCATAATATAATTGCTCTCTAGAAAAACTAGCATCTTCAAATTGATCAGT
>PBWW01000018.1 GCA_002728275.1 Candidatus Heimdallarchaeota archaeon | reverse complement strand
CTTTTTTAGCAGGTTTCTTTGCTGCTTTTTTAGCAGGTTTCTTTGCTGCTTTTTTAGCAGGTTTCTTTGCTGCTTTTTTAGCAGGTTTTTTAGCTGCTTTCTTTACTACTGCTTTTGCATTTTTTTGAATTTTTGCTGCAGTTGTTTTTCCAACCAATTCGGTTAAATCATTTAACTGGAATTCAGCCAATGCTTCTGCAGTATCGATTCCAGCCTCAGCCAATTTAACTGCAGTCGCAGGTCCTATGCCTTTGACTTCACTAATATTTGTCATATTAATTGTCCGTAATATCTGATTAATATAAATGTAAAGAAATGAAACTTATTCTTTGATTTTTTTAACTACTCTTCGCCTAATCTTTCTTTATAATTATTTATCATTTCATCATAATGAAGTAATTTTTCCATAAACGATGTTGAAATTTCACCTTGAATTTTTTCATTTTCTTCTCTCTCCATTTCAATTTTTTCTTCCAAAGTTTTTATTTTATCATTTAATCTTTTCACTTCTTCACTACTCGCTCCTGCTTTAGAAACTTCATTTAATACATTATCCACAGATGAGCCTTCAGGTAATTTGGCATCTGCTAAAATTTTTAGAGTCGCAATTTCTCCTTTATACTTATTTTCCATCATCTCTGATGTATCATTTAATCTATCTTCTAAATCTCTTTTTTCAACTGCCATTTCTTGTAAATTTTTCTGAAGCTCTCTTATTTTATCATTTAATTCATTTACATTTTGTTGCTCAAAGGATAGTTGTCTTCTTACATTATCCATATCTGATCTCTGTGATCCTAATTCCTCTGTAATTTTATTATATGTATTTGCATATGAATTGATATAGTCTTTAGTCAGTGGATGCATCACATCCCAATATTCATTAATATCATCATCTAATGTTAGATGGCCATCAGAAACGGTATTATCCATATATTCTGGTATAATGACTTCATCAATTGAATTGAATGGTGTGTGCTCTTTTATGTAATCAAATATTGTTTTTCCTTTGCCAAACATGTATTTCATATTATGAAAAAATATAAAAAATTTAAATTGTTCGCTTACCTTGAAGACATAAAGTGACTCTACCAAGTTATAATCAACTTTAATCAATTATTTTCTTTAAATTCTTGGGATGGCTAATCCATCAGCCCGTGGATCAGAACCAGCAGAATATGTTTTTAATTTAGGATTATATTTAATAACCTGTCCTCTTCCAAATATATTTCTATTATCACCCTCAATGACTTTAATTATATGTCCCTTCTTTTTTAAATCATCAATTACATTTTCAGATATACCCTTTTCTATTGCAATTCTACCATTTTTTGTTCCATCCTCAATACAAATCCTTGGTTGATCCAAAGCTGTTTGCACATCCATGTTAAAATCAATCATATTCACAGCAACTTGTACATGCCCTTGTGGTTGCATAAACCCCCCCATAACCCCATAACTCGCATAAAAAGTTTTAATTCCATCTACTTCTTTAGTTATCATTGAAGGAATTATAGTATGATAAGGACGTTTACCTGGTTCTAATTTATTAAAATGATTTTCATTCAGTGAAAAATTATGACCTCTATTCTGTAATGTGAATCCACACCCTTTTGGTATAATTCCTGTTCCAAATCCCATATAGTTTGAATTAATAAATGAGCATGCATTACCATCATTGTCAACTACAGATAAATATACTGTATCTGATGTTTTAATAGGACTACCATTTATTTTATCTATAGTTGCTTTATTTTTATCAATTTGATTTTTATTTAAAAGTGCATATTCATCTCCTAATAGATAATCTAAAGGTATCTCATTGAATTGCATATCTGAAATAAATTTTCTGCCATCTCTAAATCCGATTCTTAATGACTCAATTAATAAGTGTAAATAACTTGAGGATAATGGTTCCAATTTTGCAATATTATAATTCTCTAATATGTTCAAAGCTATCAACGCGACCATACCTTGTCCATTAGGTGGGATTTCATAAATTTCATGATCTCTATATTTTGTAGAAATTGGCTTCACAAATTCAGAATTATGATTTTTTAAATCAGATAATTCCATAACTCCTCCCAATTCATCGATAATATCTATAATCGCATTTGCAACTCTCCCTTCATAGAAACCTGCTTTGCCATATTCAATTAATTCTTTAAATGTCTCTGCTAAATGAGGTAATTTCATTAATTCACCTTCTTTAGGAGCTTTACCATTTAATAACATCTCATTCGAATTCTTACTATTAATTAACTGTAATTTTGCTCCTCTTGCCCATGATTTTGCAGTCAATTTTGATACAGGAAAGCCTTTTTCTGCTAATCTTATAGCTGGTTCCAAAATATCTGCTAAATTCAAATTTCCCCATTTTTCAATGGTATCTACCCATCCTGCAGCAGCTCCTGGAACTGTAATAGTATGTACTGAGAATTTGTGTAAATTGTCAACAATTCCAATTGAATTTAAATATTCAAGACTTAATTTTTGAGGAGATCTGCCACTAGCATTTAATCCTAAAACTTCCTTTTTATTGTTATCAAAATATAACGCAAACACATCTCCTCCTATGCCCGTAGATGTTGGTTCAGTCACATTTAATGCTGCAGCAGTCGCAACTGCAGCATCTGCAGCATTACCTCCTTTATTTAAAATTTCAACTCCTACCATAGATGCCAACGATTGAGATGACGCAACAATTCCATTATTACCATATATTATAGGTCGTCTTGAATTAAATTCCATTTTAATAATCGAATTTTTATAATTATTATATTTGTATTTAACTTAAAAAAAAATTAAATTTCATCTTTTTCATCTTTTTCTTTGTCATTTTTTAATCTCTTCATTCTTTGATCAGTCATTTTAACCAAGGCTGTATTTTCAGTTCTTCCTCCTTCGGGTCTTGGGACTACTAATCTAAAATTTTCTCCATTATCTCTAATAATTCTAACAACATCTCCTACCTTTCCATTAACTGCAACAATACCTGGATCATCCTCATATATCCTTGGTAACTGTAGTAATTTGGCATTATATTTATCTAACATTTCATCAACCGCTAATTTATCCATCACTTCGTGTTCTGGAACTAAATAATGAGAAAATATGTTGAATACGGGATGGTTCTTTTTCAAAGCTGCAATTCCAAAATCTTTAGCTTCTCTTTCAGCAGTATAGGTAAATCTTTTCAACGCTATTAACATTCCCTCATTAACCTCCAATGCATCAATTTGTTCTTTAAATTCACGCACAGTTGCAACTCTAACTACATCTTCAGATGGCAATAAAACTAATAAGGTATCTTTAACTTGGTTTTCCGCAATTAAATAAGTCCCTAAACTGTCAGATCCATCAAATAATTTTGAAAACTTATCGTCTTTCTTATCAAGCAATGAAAATCCTCTTTGTTCAATAATTTCAATGGCACCTTCTCTTAATCTTTTATTCAATTTTAGTTGTTCTATATCTCCTTTTGAGTCATTTTCTTCTTCCAATGAGATCAAATTTATTCCATATTCTTCTGCCTCTTTTTTGGTGTTTGCTGTAAATTTCACTTTACCAATCAGCGCAATTGGTATCCCTTCCAATTTTTCTTCTTGTACACTTTCAATGAATTTTCTAACGATACTGATGCCTATCGAATCTTTATCGATAGTCCTGTATAGGGCTAATAATTGTTTATCCGATGAGAATGCTCTTATTTCAATAGTGTTTTCCGATTTTTTTCCTATTTGTTTTAAATTAATTACATCTGGTTCTCTTCTTTGTAATAGTCTTTTAGCAACTCTCATTAATGCATTATCTGGTAATTTTGATAAACTTATGTCTTCTCCAATTTCAACTTCTTTTGTTTCTACAACTTCTTTTTTCTTTTTTGGACTAGTTTTCTCCTTTAACTCAATATTTTCTAAATCTTTTAAAACATCAATACCTCTTGATTTTAGTTCTTTCTTTCCTTGTGATGTTGTTCCCTCTGCTGCAATCAATGCCATAGGTACTTTTTGATTTTCACTTCTCAATACCATCTCCCTTATGTCTTCTATATAGGCTCTTTGAGGTCCAAAAAACCAAACAATTCCTGCGAGTTTTGCTTCGATGTTTAATACTTTTATCTCTAAGAATTCGCCTTTTTGAGCTTCTCTAACTTCATAAATTAATTTCCCTTCATTTTCTCCGAATAAATAATAAAATTTTTCTTCTTCTTTTTCGGCTAAATCTATTAATGGATTTTTACTACGAGACATATAAATTGGTACTCCTATATTATAAAAATAAATTCAATAACTTAAATACACTGATACTTGACATGTTCAAAATATTTTCCTTAAAAAATTTTGTCAAAATTAAATAATAATTGAATACATTTAAGATTATCATAATTAACAGAAGTTAGTAATTTAAAATGAGTTCTTCAAAACAAATTGATCAATTATGCATTGAATTAGTAAATGAGGACTCCCTAAAAAGAAGAGCCGCCGCTATTAAATTAGGTAGAATAAGAGATGAAAAGGCAATTCCTAATTTAATACTCTGTATTCAAAATGATGACGATTATTTAACCCGAGTTTCTGCTTTACAAAGCCTATTATGGATTGCTCATCCTTCTATCATAGATCCCATAATTGATTTAGTAATTAATGACAGTAATGATTTAGTCAGGAAAACCGCAATCGAAGCTTTAGGTAATATGAAAGTGTATAAATCCCTCCCAATGTTAAAGTCATTACAGGATAACTCATCAACTAGTAAGAACTTACTTGAAATCATTAAAACAACTATCGAAAAATTAGAAAACTGATTCAATTTTTAAAATGATCAAATAATTCTTCTCTCAAAGAATAGTTCAATCTCGGTCCTAATTGTTTAACTACATGAGATGCGACATATGATGCTATGTTTCCAGTTGTTTTTAAATCATATTCTTTAATTAAACCAAATAAAATTCCTGACGCATAAATATCTCCAGCCCCCGTACTATCCAAAGCTTTCACTTTAATTGGATCTATCTCAATTTTTTTCTCTTGATCAAAAATGAATGATCCATTTTTACCATTTTTAATCGCACCCTTTTCACTATTATTTTGGAACCAATCTACACAATCTACAATATTTGTTTTATTAGAGAGCATTCTTGCTTCCTCAAAATTAGCTAATAAAAAATCAACCTTATTTTTAATTAATTTTAAAAAATGATTTTTTGATCTATTGACCGCAAAAGGGTCAGCCACATCAAATACTATTTTCACTTTATTATCATATGCTATGTCTATTGCAGAAGCTAATGCTTCTTTTTGTTTTTTTGTATCCCACATATATCCTGTAAAATATAACAATTTAGACTGTTTAATTTGTTTCATATTTATATCATTTTCATCATATAATTGACATGCTCCTAAATATGTATTTTGAGTTCTCTCAGTATCAGGAGTAACAAATATGATTGAAGTGCCAGTAGGTAAATTTTTTTCCATTAATTCAAGTTTTAAACCCTTATTGATCATACCATTTGCAAAATTTTTTGCTAATTTATCTCTCCCAACTGCTCCTGAGTAAATTACCTTTGATCCAAAGTCTGCTAAATGCATTGCTGTATTTGCACACGATCCACCAGGTGATATTAATGGTTCACTAATATTATTCATAAGTAGAGTTCTCCTATTTTCATCAATTAAATGCATTGTACCCTTTGATAATTCCATTTTTCTTATAAAATCATCATTTACTAATTCAATCATATCAATGAGAGGATTGCCTATGCAATATACATCCATATATAATTCATATCCAAATCAAATTTAATTATTGATATAAATATCATAGTCATTTATTAAAAAATACATAACAATATCAACATTAATATCAAATATAGTACTATATTTATTTGTGACATATTATTTCTGTGGACTTAATTGGAATTCAGAAAATAACTCTGTGATAATGATTTATGGTTCGCCAAATTCTCCAAATTTTTTGAGAAAAAAACTAAATATAGGTGACGAACTAAATATTTCCATTTTAAATCGTAGATTTTGTATAGGGACTGAAACAACTCAATCTCAACGAATTTCATGTTACCAAAGAAGAATCAATGACAAAGAAAAAGAGATAAAAAGTAATTATTTTCTTTTAACTCCCAATACTCCAATTAAAAACCAATCCGATATTGACAGCTTTATATTACCAGATAACAAAAATTACAAACAATGTTTTAGATGTACGATGTTAGATTATTTCAAATGTAGAATGATATGTGTAGGAGATTATTGTAATCCTACCACAAAAAAAGCAGAATCAAAGTGTACTCCCGCAAAAACACATGTTTACATTACTTCAGTAGCAGATCGATTGAAAGTTGGAGTCTCCCTTAGAATACCAGGACGATGGTTAGAGCAAGGAAGTGATTTAGCAACTAAAATCGCTATTGCCCCTGGATTAGAAGCTCGGCAATTAGAACAATATATTTCCAAATTTCATAATTTAAAATTACAAGTTACAAATAAAGAAAAAATTTCTAATTTACAAGTCTCTCAAAATTCCGAAAAAATAAATACTTTCAATTCATTAACCAATAAAATTTATGACGATTTAAATAAGAAATACAAATACCATAATTCAATAAAAATTATCGAACCTCAAACCATTAATTTATCCTCAATTTATGGATCATTACCTTTAAATCAACCAATTCAAAATATTGACATAAATCCAACTAACAGTTTTGGTGGAAAAATAATCGCCATTAAGGGCTCAATTTTAGTTACACAATTAGGTAAATACTATTATTCAATAAATCTTAGATCTATGATCAATCGAGAATTCGAATTTCTTCAAAATCCCCCTCAAATTGAAACTCAATCATTTCTCGATCAATGGTTTTAATTTTAATATAAACTTAAGGAATTTGTAATAATATGGTCGAAGATGAAATAATGAATCTTATTGATTATTTATTTACAATATTTATCGACACTTTTGGATTTTTGGGGTTGCCATTTTCAATTTTAGTTTTTATAATAATAATGATTATTCAAGCAATTATTGCACCCATTGCCTCTGAAGCTATATTGGCAGGAGGGGGCGGTATTCTATTCGAAACATTTGGTATCATAGGAATATATGCTGCTATATTTGGTGGAATTGTAGGTTCACTATTAGGTGCTTGGATTGCATTCTACATTTCTCGATATGTTCAAAAAATTCTTAAAGTGAAAATTATTGATAAATATAATCAAGAGGATCAACCCATCTATACTACCAATAAAGAAAAAAGATTACACCAACTTGCTAAATTTTCCGCAAAGTTTATCGATGAAGACTCCGATGATTTTATTGATATAATTGAAAAATATGGTTTTATCATTGTGTTACTAGGCCGAATGATTGTATTAATTCCTTTTGATGTTATTTCATATGCAGCAGGTCTAACAAGAATTAAATTCAAGGATTATATGATCGCTACATTTATTGGAACCATTCCTCGAGTTATCTTTTATGTATTTGTCGGGATTCAATTTGCTAATGCAATTGAAGATAGTAATTTTGCATTATTTATCGGTTTATTCACAGGTTTCGTAGGGGCTATTTACCTATTTTATACTTTTCTCAAAAAATCTTTGAATAATAAGTGATTAATCGCTAAATTTATTTTAATATATACTCAATTTATTTAGATTTTCTTCAAAACTTAGTAATCATTAATACTACCTGCTCAAATATTTTATAATGATTGAAAATATATAAGATTAATAAAATTATTCAGTAAATGGAGGTTTTTCATATTCTAAATGATGATGACAAAGTATTAGCAAGTAGTACTCCTATGTTATCACAATGGTTAGAAATCAAAGAGTCACTTGGTGATGAAATTGTCTTTTGCCGAGTAGGTGATTTTTTTGAGCTTTTTTTTGATGATGCTATCCGGGCCTCTTCAATCTTGGACTTACAATTGACTAAAAGAAAAATATCTAAATCTACATACCCCATGGCAGGAGTACCAGTTCGTAGTTTAGACACATATGTTTCAAAACTGATAAAATTAGGATATAAAGTTGCAATTATCGACCAATTAGAAGATGCCAAAAAGACTTCTGGTATGCTAAAAAGAGGATTGACAAAGATAATCACACCAGGAACTATAACGGATCAATTAATGTTGGAACCTGGAAAAAATAACTATATTTCATCGCTTCACATGGGTAAGTTGTCTAAAGAAACTGTATTAGGCATTGCATTTTGTGATATTTCAACAGGTGATTTTAGAGTAGGCAATTTTAAAGGTGATCTCATCAAAAATAATGTATTAAAGAGTATACTTCGTTTTAATCCTGTTGAAATCCTTTACTCAAATGAAAATACAAATCTAGAAGAATCATTGGAAATCATCTTTGATGAAAATATACTATTAACCAATAAAACATCAGATTGGTTTGATTTAAAATCCGCAAATGCTCTCATATTGTCTCATTTTAATGTTAAAACAACTAAAGGATATGGTTTAGAAAAAAATTCTCCAGGTATTTCTGCAGCAGGTGCTTTAATTAAATATTTAAAGGAAACACAATTTTCAGAATTAAGTCATATCAAGTCAATTAAATCATTAGAAATCGATAATACCATGGTTTTAGATGCTACTGCGGTTAAAAGTCTAGAGTTGTTTGAAAATATTCATGATAATACATCAAAAGCAACACTATTTGCATTGATGAATGAAACTGTTACTCCAATGGGTGGTCGGTTATTGAGGCACTGGATGTCAAACCCTTTATCAAAATTAGATCCAATCAATAGACGATTATCAACAGTCGAATTATTTACAAAAGAACCATTACTTCAACACAAAACTCGTTCGATACTTAGTGAATTCTGCGATATAGAACGACTTTCAACTAGAATTGCTCTTGGTAATATTAAACCAAACGAGCTAATAAAATTATCTCATTCTCTCGAAAAAATTCCTACTTTAAAAAATCTCATAGAAGATTACACGAATATTCTTCCAAAAAACTTATTTGAAAATCTTGATCCAAGTAGTGATTTTGTTCTCTTGATTAATAGGAATATAAATCCGAATGCGACTGGAAATATTGGTGATGGGAATATAATTGCAGAAAATGTAAATTCTGAATTAGATCGCTTGAGACAAATATTAAAAATTGGAGAAAAATGGATAGATAATTATATCCTGAAAGAGCAAAAAAATCATAATTTGGTTTCAATGAAAATAAAACAAAATAATCATTTGGGTTATTTTATCGAAATTTCAAATAAGGAACAAAATAATATTCCTGCTCACTTTACAAAAAAACAAGTAATGATTAATGTTACTCGATATATTTCAGAACCACTTAAAGAATGGGAGACTGAAATCATAGATGCCGAATTAAATATATTCGAAATTGAACAAAAAATGTATCAACTTTTATTGAACGAATTAAGTATCTTCATACCATACTTGCAAAAAACCTCACATTCAATCGCTATACTTGATTGTCTTTCTAACTTTGCATATCTTGCAGATAGTAGAAGATATGTTAAACCAAATTTTGAAAATACACTGGATCTCCTCATCGAAGATGGTAGACATCCAGTCATAGAAGCTTTAAACCCTAATCTTGATTACGTCCCAAATAACATCTCTCTACTTCATGAGGATCAAAGATTATTGATAATCACAGGACCCAATTTTTCAGGTAAATCCTCTTTATTAAGGATGGTCGGATTAATATCGATCATGGCACATATGGGTTCATTTGTACCTGCAAACAATGTTAAAATAGGTTTAATTGATAGAATATTCACTAGAATTGGAGCCTCAGATAATCTCGCAGCTGGACAATCAACATTTATGTTAGAAATGATTGATGCTGCAAATATAGTCAATAATTCTACCGAGAAAAGTTTGGTAATTGCAGATGAACTTGGTAGAGGTACTTCTACATATGATGGATTGGCAATCGCATGGTCTATAGCAGAGTATTTACATAATAAATCAAATTCACCAAAAACTCTAATCGCAACCCATTATCATCAATTATCTGAATTAGAAGATCTACATCCTGCTGTAAAAAATTACCAATTTGTAATAAAATTTGAAAATGAAGAACCCATATTTGATCACAAGCTTGCAATTGGTTCCTCTGATAAAAGCTTTGGAGTTGAAGTCGCAAAATTATCTGGCTTACCTGAAGAGGTGATAAGTCGAGGTCGCAAAATTCTACATATTTTAGAGAATAAATCCTCAGATGTACAACCAAATGATATTCCAAGTAAAAAATTATCATCCTTAATAATGGATGAAGATGGTCAAAGTTCATTAGAAAATTGGTTTCAATTATCTACAACCCTCAATAATTTAACACCAGAAAAACGAAACACCGTAAATTTATCATCAAAATACAAATATCCTTTTGAAAGATTATCCAAACAACAGTTAAACGAACTGATTGAGTACTTGAAGGGGTTGAGATAAAATTCAAAATATAACAAAAATAGATACTGAATTAATAAGCAAAATCGCAGCAGGAGAAGTAGTCGAACGTCCTTTAAATATTGTCAAAGAATTAATAGAAAACTCGATAGATGCATCATCAACTGAAATCACCGTTACAATAGAAAAAGGAGGAATTGAATCTATTTCGGTCAAAGATAATGGTTTTGGCATTGACTCAACTCAAGTAAAATTAGCATTTGATTTACATACAACTAGTAAATTATCATCTCATAATTTAGAAACGATACCTACATTGGGATTCAGAGGAGAAGCATTAGCTTCAATTTCATCTATATCATATGTAGATGTTGAAAGTAAAATGAGTCATAATCCTAAAGGTAAACGTCTTGAATTTCAAGGAGGGAAATTAATTTCAGATGAAACTATCTCATGCAAAGATGGAACTTTTATTCATGTTTACAACATATTCTATAATACACCTGTAAGAAAGAAGTTTTTGAAAACCTCAGTAACGGAACGCAAACGAATCTCTGATCTCATCATAAATTACTGTTTAATGTACCCTAAAATTCATTTTCAACTCATCGAAAAAAGTAATGATGATTTTCAAGTAAGAATTGAGTCGCCTAAACGAAATGATATGTTATCTACCATATATGATGTTCTTGGCCCCGAAATTGCCAATCAACTTATGCCTCTAAAAAAAACTATAGGTCATTGGAAAGTAAGTGGTTATATTTCTAAACCCTCGCTTATTAGATCTGATAGGTCTCTTCAATTTATTAATATCAATGGAAGACCCATAAGAAATCAAGAATTACAATCTACTATTGAAGATGTTTATGGTTCACAACTTATGCGTAAAACATATCCCGCGATTATACTAAAATTGAAAGGGCCATATGATGCAATTGATTTTAATGTGCATCCGCAAAAAAGTGAAATAAGGTTCAAAACAAAGGATGTATTACTTTCTGAAATCGCATTAAATATTTTAAAGGTATTAGAAGATAATGCAGAGTTATCAAAAATACAATCTTTAAAATTAGATCGGATTAAAAATAAATCTAATTCAAAAATTAGCACTAATTTTAGTTTGTCAAAAAATATTCAATCATCATCTAAACAAGATGTTAAAGATTTCATTAATCAAAGTTCTAATTTTCCATCTTCAATTGATTTCCCGGTTCCATCCTCGTCCATTCAAACTAGTTTAGATGACGATTACGTATATGAAGATGAAGAAGATCACCAGATTTTAGGTCATATTATGAACAAATTTGGAATACTCCAAGTAGAAAATGAGCTTTGGTTGGTGGATATACATGCTGCAGATGAAAGAGTAAAATTTGAAATGTACGCTAATGGTTTAGAAAGAAAAGTATCCTCACAACAATTTTTAGAACCCATTAATATCCCATTAATTAATAGTGAAGCTCAAATTTTAATTGATCATAAACATATCTTAGACAAATTTGGTATGAAAATATCCAAGTCAGTTAATGATGGTATCTTAGTCCATTCGATGCCAATTTATTATGATCAAGATATATCAATTAAATCAATTACTGATATGATATCTGATATGTTGGCGCATATCAATGACTCCTCGAAAGATATAGGTGAAATAAAAACTCCTTTAGATCGCATAGAATTAAATATTATACAACGATTATCTTGTCATGGAGCAATACGTTCGGGATATCCTGTCTCAAAGGAAAAAATAAGATACGTTGTATCTAACCTACTTAAATGCAGTTTTCCTTGGACATGTGCACATGGACGCCCCACTGTAATGCGAATAGATAAAAATCAATTAGAAAGTCTATTCTATCGATAAATTATAAATCAATTAAATCTGTATTAGGATCAAAACCTAAAATTTTTTTCACCATAGGTAAAAAGTTAAACTCTTTAATATACTTCAAATTTGGTATGGACATTGTGAAAGTTATTGGCTCATCTGTAATATATTCATTTTTTAAATAATACCTCATTACCTCATCCATAGCTAAATTATATTCTTCGAACGATTTATGTGCAGATATTAAAAATCCATCAAGATTTTTAGATACATAGAAAAATGGAGAAAGATTTTTTCTAACTAATTCTGCGGCTTCTTCTCTTTGTTCCATAGTTGTTTTAGCATTAAATTTTCTATATGTAAATACTAGTATTTTAAACCCTAATTTATCCAAATTGGGAATTATTCTTGGAAATACAATTCCTTGTTTATGAAATTTTTTCTTAGCATTTGCAACAGTATTTCTCGATACATTGACTTTTTCTGCTATGAATGTATCGGACTCTTCAGGAAATTCTACTAATCCCACCAATACTTTCTTTTCAGCTTTTGATAGTTTCTGTTTTTTTGTTTTACCGTATGGTATAACTAATTCATTTGAATAATTTGAGCTTTCAAAGTTAAAATGTTTAGCAATTATAGCGTCATAATCTAAGAATGCTCTTATTCTACTAATTTCAAAAGGAAACGCTTCTGACTTCATTCCTTCACGTGTGAGAAATTTTTGTTCTGAATACATTTGATAAAATTTTTCTTGATTCTTAGAATATTCTGTAAAGTTCTCAGATATGGATAAATTAAATGCTTTATTAGATTCTGATACTACATAAAAATCTTCAACAAATTCTTTTAAGCTATCTCCCGCAACTCTCATTCTTTCCTCAAATGTAGAAAATCGATTTAATTGACCGAACATAATTAAAAATAGTTCAAACCCTATCTTTGGAAAATTAGGTACATAAACCCTCTCAAAAAATCCTTGTTCTCTTAACCTTGTCTTAATACTTGAAAAAGTTGATTTTTTCATTCTAATCATTGAATGAATTGTTTGATCAGTTTCCTCAGGATATTTTATCAATGCCCACAGCACTCTTGACTCATTTTCTGATAATTCTAATATTTCTTGATCTTCGTAACTTGCACTCATTAATAATCAGTAATAATCATTTATTCAAAAAGTTAGCGGAATATTAAATTTTTGCTTAAATATTTTTCATTATTTTTTTACATTATTGAATTCATCTATGGCTTTCATAATTCTCTCAAATGCATCCTCTAATCTTTTTTCTGATGTACCACAATTTATTCTTATATGATTTTTCCCATCAGGTCCAAAAGTACTACCTGGTACTACTTGCACCCCATAATTTTTTAACAAAAATTCAGTAAATGCTATATCATCAATTTTCAAATCAGGGAAAACAAAAAAATTACTATCCGGTTTTTGCAATTTGAATCCAGAATTATTAAAATAATTGAATGCGAACTCAGTGATATTTTTACAATGTTCTCTAAACTCAGTTACCCATTTTTTAGCATCGACCTCATTTAATGCATAATTAATAATCAAAGACGAAATTGGAGAAGGACTAACCATTTGCTGTGATGAAATATATTTGATATTTTCGATATCAGGTCCTATATGCATAAAACCAGATCTATATCCCGCCAAACCATATGCCTTAGAAAAACCATAAAGTAAAATACTTCTGTCTCTTATTTTATCAAAACTTCCCATTGAGATATGTTCTGATCCAAAACAAAGAGGTTCATATAATTCATCTGAAAATACAAATAATTCATTGTCATAAATCACATCCGCCAAAAATTTTAACTCTTCCTCTCTAAATGAATATCCTGTTGGGTTAACTGGATTGCAAATTGTAATCATTTTTATTTTTTGCTCCTCAATTATATTCAATAACTTTTCTTCATCAATACCATCCTCTTTAAGCCCTAGCCATCTAATTTTGTTTCCATTGTCCTCTGCATGTCGCCAAATAGGGTCATAAATAGGTCCTAATGATAATATGTCACCATTTATTCTAGATGCCCATTTCATAGATATGTATATGCCCATCATTGTTCCATCAATAACTTGTATATTCTCTTGATTACAATTTATCCCTTTATTGTTCAAATATTTTTCAGCTGTATTAATTGCTGATTTTAATCCACTCTGATTTTGATAAAAATTAAAACTCTCTTTTAAATTTCCTTTTAAATAATCAATAACACCTATTGGCCCCTCAAAATCAATATCTGCGACTCCAAGTGATATTCCATTTTTTGGGATGTTATTTCCCCATTTTAAGGGACACCTTTCTCTAAGTTCAGGTACACTCAACAATTTCATATTTTTCATAAAAAATATTCTAATGTAATTACTTTGCTTATAATATTCAATATTCATATAAAATTTTACAAATTTTGATCTTATTTCCAAAGTATAATTATAAATTTAATTTATTATTTCATATATGACAAAATTACCATCTATCACTTCCAATTATGGTAATTTTACAGATATCATTTACATTTCAAATAAAGATTATTTATTTTTAGGAACAGATCAAGGTACAATTGAAGTAAGATCCTCTTTAGATTTTTCAGAATTAGCTATAATTGAACATGTTATTGATAATGAATTTGGAGAACCAATCAAAATAATAGACCCCGTCGTAAATTTATCTTCAACACACAAACAGGATTTAGTATATGCTTTTTTTGGAACCATTGCATATTGTATTTCAGTTGAGGAATTGAAAATTATTCAAAGAGTTCCAATTTCAGAGCAAGTCGTATACGGCAATATTGGTAAAAAAACTGGAGAAATTGGCGTCATAACTGTTAGTGGATATTTATCTCGTTGGTCTCCACAATTTGTAGAAAGAATTTCAAGTATGGATTTTCCATTTGCAATATCAAAATGTATACTTTTACATGACCACAATGAAACTCGAATAATTTTAATAATGCCAACAGGACAATTGATATTGGCTAATGTAGATAAAGATCCGTATATAATAGAATATGATTATCCTGATTTCTCCGATTTATATAAGTATATTACATTTACAAAAACAAACAATAATTACTTGCTCATAGATAAAGGCATACTGTCCATTTTTAGCTTAAATGATAAACCATCAATACCAAATGATTTTTTATTAGGCAGATCACATATTGAGGACCAAATTCGAAAATTTATCAAATTTCATACCTTTGATGTAAGTCGTAAGAAATATATTGCAAACTTTAGATTATTAAGACAAAGCCATGATCGTTATTTAGAGGAAATTAAAAGATTAAAGATTAAAAATGAACTCTACCATAATTATAATTTAAAGGATGATGGTAAAACAATTAATTACGCAATTAATGATTTGAAGTCGTCTAATATCGAAAATAAAACTATAGCAAGAAGTGTAATTAAAAAAATTTCTTCTCGTCATAATGTTTCGCCTATTTTCATACTATTTTCACATAAAAATAGTAGTTCTAAAGAGACTATAATTGAAAATGCATTGCATTGGGAAAAAAAATCTCAAAAGATAAATAATAATCTTAAAAAATTGATAATATTATCTTTGCTAATTTCATTTATGTTACTACTCTCTAGTGAATTCATAAATGATAATCTTAATGATTTAATATTTTCAATAATTACTATATCGGTAAATTTTATATTCCTGATTTTAATAAATATGTATCACCGAAGATTCAAAATTCCTAAAATCATCGATATAAAACCCATATTGATTATTTTATTTATTTTATGTATCATGACAACGTTGAATATAGTTTTTTAGATATTATGATTTAATTCTAATTATTCTCATAAACTCTTTTTAATATTAATTTAATCTAATATTATGATCGAAATTGAAATGAAATTCAAAATTGATCATTCCAAAATTATACCCATCCTAATAAATCTGGGTGCTAGAAATATTAATACTGAATTCAATCATGATATTTACTATAATCATCCACATAAAAATTATAAAACTACAGATGAGTCCTTCAGAGTAAGACAAACGGATAATGACATATACATCACTTACAAAGGGCCAAAATTAAATAATGAATCTAAGTCACGAAAAGAAATAAATGTAACCGTTAATTCTGATATTATTCATGAAATGTTAGGTTATTTAGAATTCCAAAAAGAGGCTGAAGTCAAAAAAACTCGTTCTATTTGGAAATTAGGAAAATATACTATCTGTTTAGATTTAGTTGAAAACTTAGGTGAATATATTGAAATAGAATATATACTCCCACAAAATCACAATTTTGAAAAAGAATTAAATCAGATGAAATCATTTATAACTAGGTTAAAAATTAATGTTGATGACCAAATTTTAGAAGGATACTTAGATTTATTATTAAAATAAAAAATTATCCTCCAATTCTTATCATTTCTCTGTCATCAATGGGAGGTTTGTACCTTAATGCAAGAAAATTTGGATGTTCTTTCCATTTCTCATTTATTGCCATTTGGATAAACTTGCTTATATTTTCAAATCTTTTTTGCCCATTTAGATATGGTCTGAGATCATATTCTAAATGTCTGTGTAAACAAGGTCTTAATTTCCCTTCAGCAGTTACTCTAATCCTATTACAATTTTCGCAAAAACTTTCAGAAACAGAGGAAATAAATCCAACTGTTGCCTTATTTTTTTCTGTCCCCCAATATTTCGCTGTCGATGATTTATCCGCAATTTTTAATGGTATTAACTTATTCGAAGATTTTATTGTTTCTCTTAATTCCTCTGAACTTACATAATTATCAAAATTCCATTTATTTCCTGTAAATGGCATTAATTCAATAAATCTTATTGGAATATTATTTCTTTCTGAAAAATTAATAAACTCATTCAAACTTTTTTTGTCATCATTAAAATTTTTTATAGAAACTGCATTAATTTTAACTTCTAAACCAACTTCAATAGCACATTTAATTCCTTCTAATACTTGGTTTAGTTTATTTTTTCTAGTAATTTCTTCGAATTTATCATGATTAAGAGTGTCTAAAGATATATTTACTCTCCTTAAACCTGCATTAAATAATTGTTTGCCATATTTACTCAAAAGTACTCCGTTTGTAGTCATTGATAACTCTATTTTAGGTAAATCGATCGTGATTTTTTTAATCAATTCAATCACATCTTTTCTTAGTAAAGGCTCTCCTCCTGTTAATTTGATTTTTTTAACATCTAAGTCATTAAAGACTTCTATTAACTTAAAAATTTCCGAAAACGTTAATTGTTCTTTTTTATCTAACCATTTTACTCCGTTTTCAGGCATACAATATACACATCTTAAATCGCATTTGTCTTGAATCGATATTCTCACATTCTGAATTTTTCTATTGAATGCATCCACCAAATTCATATTAAATGTGTAAGTTCTCGGTATAAATACATAATCTATAAGGTTCTTAATATTTGCAAATTCTTAATCTCTAAATTATGTCCCGTATCTAATCATATTTTTTTATATCAATAATTTAGTTCAAGTATATGCAACTTACATTGGACTCATTATGCATATCATCCAAAAAACTTTGTACGCCTTGTCAATCTAAACTTGAAAATCACGAAATAAGTCAAATAGATATTGAAATTGGAAATATTTTGTTAAATTTTGCAAAAGAAAATAAATATCTAAACACTATCAAAGTTAAAAATATTATAAATTCTCATGATACAGTTTACATAATTTTAGGTCAAGGAGATAAAGAAAAAATTGTACGTGCCGGAGTTAAATTAGAAAATCTTCTCAAGGGATACATCAATAAAAACTTCAATTTTATAGAAACAACAAAAAACCCAAAAAAACTTATTAAAGATTTAATTTCACCAATTATACCAATTAGTACTTCCACTATCATGTTACCACCTGATTGGTCGAAAGAACTAAAAGTACAGATCAATAAAACAGAAAAAGCAGATTTACAAATTTCTTCAAATGATTTATCTATTGTAACAGAAGCAGTATTAGGTGTTTATGCACATTATTCTTACGTATAAATAAATTTTATAATTAAAAATAACAACTCACATCTGATTTCATAAGTTCTCTTAGAACTATGGTTGCATATTGCCCATTTTTTAATGAAAATTCAATTAATAGTTGATTATCATTTAACACTTCATAATGGAATAATTTAGGGTATATGTATAATAATCTCGATGAATGTCGAACATCCACTAAATCCTTATTTATATTAATGGAAAATTTATCGAACACTTTCCTCCATATTTCATTTAAGGGTTCTTTCCAATGATGAGATGGTAATGCTATTTCAATATTCTCATCAATTTGCCTCTCACCTTTAAGTATCTTTTTTTCTCTTCCCCTATAGCTAATATATTCATTAAATAATTGAGAAATGAATGAAGATTTTGCCAAATTAATTAGATAACTTGGTAATTTTTTTATTGCTCCCTCAAAATCATCTTTTTTATCAACTAAATGTAGTAACAATTTTTTTTCCAAATATGGGACCCTATCCCAAGCCTCCAGCAATTTTTTTGGACTTTTGAAATCTCTCCAATTTTTGCGGAATAATTCATCTTCATTAATTGACTCTCCTCCTAAAAATATGTTCACTGCATTTTCATAATTTTTGAGTATGAGTTCTCTTCCTAACAATGACGTTATGGGTCTATATGACCCAAATCTTTGGTATCCATAATAATTTAATATTCCACTTTTACAAAATTTTTTAAATTTTTCAATGGTTTCCTTGTTTAATTTCGTACAATTATTTATGATTATCTGAAAATAATTTCCCTTCATATTACCCGGGAATAATCCATCTCTCTTATATCTCAAATTTCTAATTTTTAATTTTCCTTCTAGTAGCTCTCCTTCTTTGATATTTTTTTGGGGATTGAAAATTGCAACTAATTGGATTATTTCTGCTTTTGCATCTTTTATCCCCGCAGTAGTAATATCTTTTTCATTTACTCCAAAATAATTTGAGAGGAGAAAAATCATTTTTCCATGATCGATATTTTTTCTCCAAATATCTATCCAAAGAAACATTCCAGTTTTCTCTAATGTATCATCTTTTGTTACTCTTTGAAAATCAATCATATTATTATTAAAATCGATTTCATTTACTTTGAAATCAGATGCAGATATTTTCAAATCCCCCTTAATTCCTTCAAATTTGAAATCATATTCATCAATACTAAATATTTTATCATTTATCATATATTATCACAATAGTTTCAAATTTTTAGTTATTGGATCTATATATTTCTCCGGCGCAGGTCCTAATGCTACGGCAGTTGCAGTGCCAGGTGGCAATTGTGTATGACCTGCATCATTAATATAAGACCTAGGAATTTTAGCTTTAGTTCCCAATTGAAAAATTCGATTTAATTCCTCTTCACTATCAACTTTCAATACAATTTTTCCCATTCCATGTTTAAACCAACTCTCATACCAATTTTTCTCATCTCTCTTTGCATTTAACGCTGCGATTAGTGATGCATGGGATGATTGTGCTGCTATTTTCCCTTTTCCCATTTTTAAATCATTTCTCACTATGATTACTTGTTTCAATTAACTCACTCATTTCAACTATAAAATCGTCATTTATTAACTAAATTACTTGTCAAACACTATTTAGTTTCAATCGCAGGTGTTATATGAAATACATCCAATGGACAATAATGGATGACGATAATTTTGATTTAATTGTCATTGGTGGGTCTGCTAATGGTTCACAAGCTGCATATATTGCCGCAAAAAATAAATTAAATGTTGCAATTATTGAGGAACATGATTTCATAGGTCTACCAGAACATTGTTCTGGCCTTTTTTCATACTCAGGATTAAATCAATTAAATTCTATGCCTCCCGACGATATCATATTCAATAAAAATATTTATGGCGCTAATATAGTTTCACCAAATGGTAAAATATTTTCAGTTAGAAAATCAGATCCTCACGCTATTGTATGTGATAGAGCTGCCTTTGATAAATTTTTATTAAATCGTGCGAAAGATGAAGGTGCTAAAGTTTACCAACCCTACAAGGCAATGAAAGCAAAAAGATCCAATAACATGATTTATTTAGATATTAGATCAAAAAAAGGTGATACAATTTCTTTATCATCACCTTTAGTTATTTCAGGAGAAGGTATAAGAGGGTCCATTGCAAATCAACTTGGTTTAACTCCTCCTCCCAAAAATAAATTTGTAAATGCTGCACAATTTTACATGGACGATTTGAATGAAATCAATCAAGAAATGGTTGAAGTGTACCAAACTCAAAAATATGCACCGGATTTTTTTGCTTGGATTATTCCCATGACTAATACAACTGCAAAAATAGGATTAGGAACCTCAAGAAAATCTGCAGCAAAAGAATTAGAAATGGTCATTAAGGAACATGAAATCCTAAAAAATAGATGTAAAGGCTCAGATATAACTCGAGTCACTGCAGGACGTATTCCAATTACCGGTCCCATAAAAAAAACATATGCTGATAATTTAATGTTAGTCGGCGATGTAGCAGGTCAAACAAAACCAACAACTGGCGGTGGAGTTGTATTGGGTGGTTTGGCAGGTCAAATTGCAGGTCAAATTGCAGTCCAATGTAAATTAAAAAATAGATATGACTCAAATTTTCTAAAAATATATCAAAAAAAATGGAAAAAAGAAATGTATTCAAATTTGAAAAGAATGTTATTAGTTAGAAATTATATGAATAATCTTTCAGACTTCGATGTAAATATATTATTCAACAAATTAGAAAATAAAGGCATTATACAAGATATCGAAAATTTAGGACATATAGATAATCAAGGGGTTATTGTAAAAAAATTCATGCGAACACTTTCACTTTATCCTTTTTATTTCCGAACTTCTTTCAAATTACTCAAAAGCTTTTTTTAATTCTTCTTTTGTGGTTATCCATTGACTTGTTAGATCTTCATAAATTTCTTTTTTCCAAACAGGGCTGTTGTTTTTATACTCATATATTGCTTCCTCCATTGCAATAAAGCCTTCTTTTCTATGCTCCGAATAAATTATAATGAATACAATTGGGTCTCCTACAACCATTTTTCCTTTGAGATGAACTATCCTAATACCATGCAAATCATTATTATTTCCAATTTTATTTGCAATTTTTCTCATGATTTCATCTGCTTTATCCTCCCAGGTTTCTATTTCTATTCCTATTACTTTTTTATCTGATTTAATTGATGTTTCTCTAACTAATCCCGTAAATGTCAATACAGATCCTACTTTGTTTAGTATCTCCATACTATTTTGTAACTTAATTATATCTATATTATTGTTAATATCTATCCAACCATCATATTTCATTAATTGTCACCCATTATTTCTATGATATGATTTATGATCTCACTTATTATTTTCATTCCTAATCTAACCGCATTTTTTGAGCCAGGTAATGAAAAAATTACCGATTTTTCTGTTATCCCTGCTGAGGCCCTACTCATCATTCCTTTGTATCCTATTTCTTCAATACTCTTCCTTCTAAATTCTTCACCAAAACCCATCATTATTTTTTCACATTTAGCATTAAGCACTTCAAAAGAATTATCTCTGTTTGATAATCCTGTACCGCCAGATATTATTATCAATTCAATTTTAGTTTTTATCGCGTTATCTAAGATACCACTTAACTCATCTTTATCATCCGAGCTATATATTTTTCTAATTTTAGTTATCTTCATATTTTTCAATTCTTCGATAATTATCCCACTAGACAAGTCTTCTTTGAGATCTCTCTCCCCACTAGCTAATGTATCAGATGCAATTACCACCATTACATTTATGTCATTTATTTTTATTCCATCATGTTTTCCCCAACTCAAAATATCAACTCTTTATTTTTTTTACCACTTTAATATTTGATATTTTTGCTGTATCGTAACTACCATCATTTAATTTTTCAAATCTTTTTGATAAATCGAAAATTGCTAATAAGCTATTCATTACTCCTGCAATCGCTTCAATTTCAACTCCTGTTCTATTTAATGTTGTAACAGATACAAATACCTCAATATAATTTTCATCAACCTCAAAATCTACATCCACATTAGATATAGTTATTGGATGACACATGAATACCATTTCTGGTGTTTTCTTCACCGCATGTATCGCAGCCAATTTCGCATTTTCTAAAACATCACCCTTAGGATTAGTCTTTGAACGAATATGATCCATTGAGATATCACTTAGATAAATTCGTCCTTTGGCCGTGGCTATCCTTTTTTGTACTTCCTTATCTGATATGTCAACCATTCCGCTTATACTCTCTATTACTTCATCTAGCACCGTTTTGTCAACCATAATAATCATTATTTTTTTTAATAGATTAATATATTGACTATTATTTTTTTTAATGATTTGAATTATTATGATATTGATTTATTCAAATTTCGTACTAACCCAGAAATATTATCATCTATTTGATTTTTATGCTGTTGATATGTAATTGATTTACCTGTATTTACCCCTATTTCTTGCATTTTTAATATGAATGGTCTTCTCACAAAATTTCTCCCCGATATACCAAAATATGCATTCATAGTTTTTCTAAACATTCTAGACAGCGCTTCATTAATTTCACCAGAGGAGACTGATTGTCCATTTTCTCTAAAATACTCTACATCCACCTTCTGAACAAATTTATGTTTACTAAAACTTTCTCCATCTTCTAATTTTAATAATTCAAGTAATAACGCAGAGCTTATCTGGCCTGGTTTTGAATCTAAATATAAAATGATCCTTCTTTTCTTTTTAAAACTATGTCTACTTTTTTCTATCCTATCTATCGCCATAAAACTATTTTTGCTATATATTATAGATAGCGCTCCAATTACAGGTCCATTTTCTACTCCTTCCGTCATTACTTCATCTAAAAATAGTCGTCGACCTGAAGCATGTTGATAAAGTGGTTTTTGAGCTTTTACAGATGCAGCATGTATAGTTGATTGAATATCATTCGACAATTTTTTTATAGCTTCTAAATCAAAGGTCATTTTAATCCACATTTACGATATTCGTACCAATATACACGAATTCTATTCAATAATGGTCGAATACAAAATTATTATGACGAAAATGTTTATAAAAATTTTGAATATATCAAAGCATAATCAACTAAATATTTGCTAAATATATAAATTTTTAATACTACTAGCTCTTTTAAATTTCCGCTGTATATTTATTATAAATTAGGTTGAGAATTTCAAATTACGAAATTCGTACTTCACAATTTTAATTTATTTTCTAAATATTTTTTATGATATTTCACATTTAGATTTTCACCAGTTAATCTTACTAAATGATCTAATATTGGATAACTTGCTCCTAAAGAGTAAATTTTCTTTGATTGCCATTTTAACAATTTACTTAAATCGCCAGTTCTGAGGTCAGACTCCCAATCTTGTAATTCATTTTCCATAGTATAATGAATTTGAGAACCAATCAAATCTCCCATAAAATATCCATGAAAATATCCCCAATAAGTATTAAACCAATGTAAATCTTGTAATACTCCCTCACCATCATTTCCAACTTGAACTCCTAAATATTTCTCATATTTTTCATTCCATATTTGACTCACTTCTTTTATCATGATTTTTTCATTAAATAAAAGCCTCTCAATTTCAAATCTTATAATAATATGTAATCCATAAGATACCTCATCTGCATTCATCCTTGATGTGGATGGAGATATCAAATTGATAAAATCATTATATTCAGAACTCGTTATTTCATCGAATTTAGAGGAAAATCTATTTTTAAAATTAGATAACATCCAATCATTAAATGCGAAAGATTTTCCAATTTTATTTTCGGTATATCTTGATATCATCTCAGCTTGAGTTGGACTCCCAAAATTATTTACTGGTAGATTATTCCATTTTTCATTTTTATTTAATTTGTGAATTGCATGTCCTAATTCATGATTAGTAGATGATATCACATTGAATACATTTCCAAATTTGACAGTTATTCTTACGTCATCAGGTCCACATGTAATTGTTAATGGATGTTCAACCTCATCTATATTCCCTCTCGAAGCTTTGCCACTATATCTGTATTCAAATAAATCCGAAATTAAATGTGTAATACGCTTTTGTTCTTCTTTATTCAAATCCAATTTTTTAATATTATTAAATCTATTATCATAATTGTCCTTTTTTTTCTTAACAGTCTTTATCAGAAATGGTTTGATTTCGTTAAAATATTTCGAAACATTAACACCATTTAACCCTTCATCTCTGTAATCTATCAATGCCGAAAATGGATCTTTTATTTCTCTAATTTTCGAAATTTCAGTTGCATATTTTTTTTGCAAATTAAATAGTTTTTCAAAATCATCCACAACAACTCCTATATCATTAGATTTTTTTGCAACTTTCCACTTTTCATTTGTCAATGCTGATTGTTTTGTAATTTCAGATAATAAATTTTCTGACAAATTATTTTTCACTTCATAAGCTCTTTTAATTAAATTAAAATTTCTTTTTTGAAAGTCATTTAAATTTGTATTTTCGACTTTTCTTAGTGTCTCTCTCAATTTATCAGATGTCCATATTTTTTGTTGTTGTTTAGTCAAGTATCCTAGTTGTCTTGATCTATAATTAACACCCATTTTTGGCAATTTATTTGTCTCCATATCCCAATATAATACGCTAGAAATAGATGATGGTAAAATGATTTCTTGATATAATTCAATTAAATTATCATATTCTTGATCCAATTATCTCCCCTCTTATATTAAATCTTTATTAATTCTTACTTATAAATCATCTTTCTAAATCTAATTTTCTTTTCGCTACCATCGCTTGTCTTCTTACATCTCCATCAATATCATTTTTTGATGCATTTGTTATCACTTCATAACTTTCCTGGTACCCTAATATGCCTAATGCCTCAGCTGCATCAGCTCTTACTCCTGGATCTAAATCATTTTGAAGAATTGACATCAATATCAACCCTGATTTTTTGTCAGACCCAATCATCCCCAATGAATGAGCATAGTGTCTTCTTGCTCCTGCATCTCTATCTTTATCTAGCATTTCTATGAGTAAATCTTCAACATCATTGAAATCTATAGATAATTTAGTCAATGAAGATGCTGCATGGCCCCTTACCCACTCAGATCCATCTTCTTTAATTGCTTTCATTAATGGTTTTTTGCCATCTTTCATTCTTAATTCACCCAAAGCAAATGCCGCATTCATTCTAACTGCAGGTTCAGGATCGTTCTCCATTGCTTCAACCAAAGGCTCAAAATATTTTATTTCTGGTCTGTTTGAAATATCCAATGCAGCTTGTGATCTTTCTTTATATTCAAGATCTCTATCTAATAATTTTTCTACTAAATCCTTTTTCTTCTTCCAAAACATAATATATTTTACTATAAATCTCACAAGATAATAAATTGATGATTAGGTAAAAATATAATTTCGGGAAAAAAATCAACAAATAACAATTTACAGTAAAAGGGAAATATAAATTATAGACACAAATCGATTATAGTTAAAAATTATTTAGCTTAATGTGATAAGATCATGTATGGTAATTTTGGTAAATTTTTGAAAATTGATCTCAATGATAAAACATTTTCTGAATTTAATGTTCCACCAGAATATTATGAGAAATATCTTGGTGGAAAAGGTTTAGGTGCTCGTTTATTATGGGATTTTCTCCCCTCAACTCATAAAATAGATCCATTATCAGAAGATAACGTTTTGTTATTTTTAACCGGACCCTTAGTAGGATTAAATGTAATGGGCTCCGCAAGATATGTTGTTATGACAAAATCGCCTCTGTCAAAATTTATAACTGAAGCCTATGGAGGGGGTTTTTTTCCATATGCACTTAAAGCTACAGGATATGACGGATTAATAATTACCGGTAAAAGCGATGCACCAGTATTCTTAGAAATTATCAACAATGAGATTAAACTAAAAGATGCCTCAGATTATTGGGGTAAAGGAGTATTTGCTGTTCATGATGATTTGGTTTCAAAATACCCTCATAAAATAAGGACTGCCATAATTGGTCAAGCTGGAGAAAATTTGGTACGATATGCTGCAATAATTAATGATCGAGATCGAGCTGCAGCGAGAGGAGGGCCAGGAGCAGTAATGGGATCAAAACTATTAAAGGCAATTGTTGTTGCTGGTAGTTCAAAACCAAAAATAAAAAATGAAGTTCTTTTTAATGAGATAAATAAAAAATATAGAAATGGTTTAGTTCATGATGTAAAAATTAGAGATAAATTTGGATTATATGGGACTTCAGGAGGTATACCGACTTTAAATAAAATGGGTATCCTTCCAACAAAAAATTTTAGTGAAGGTCAATTTGCAGATTTTTCCTCAATATCTGGTCAATATATGAAAGAATCAGGATTATTAGTCGGCAGAGATACATGTTCATCTTGTGTAACATTTTGCAAAAGGAAAATAGAGGGTGAATATAACGGAAATAAATTAGAAAAAGATGGTTCATCTTTAGAGTATGAAACATTAGCTGCTTTTGGATCCATGATACTTAATCATGACATTAAATTTTCAGGATGGGCTAACCAACTTTGCAATGATTATGGCTTGGATACGATTTCAACTGGAGGTAGTATTGCTTTTGCAATGGAGGCTTCAGAAAAAGGCTTATTGCAAAAAATAAATTATGACTTAAAATGGGGAAAAAAAGATGCTGAGGATGCAATTCATAAAATCGCATTAAAAGAGGGCATAGGATCTTTTTTAGGAGAAGGAGTAATGCGTATGTCTGAAATTATTGGTGGCTCTGAATTTTCTATGCATGTAAAAGGAATGGAAATTGCGTACCATGAACCAAGAGGAAAAGTGGGTCTTGGGTTAAGTTATGCGGTTAGCCCAAGAGGAGGTTCACATATGGAAGGATATCATGATACAATTACCATGATGGATAATGCAAATCCAAAATTAGGCGCAGTAAAAGGTCTTGATCGTTTCAATATTGAAGGCAAACCTGACTTGGTTTTTAATTTTGAAAATGTAAGATCATTCACTAATTCACTGATCATTTGTGCTTTTGATGTCGTATCAATAGGAAAAAATCAAAACTTAGATTATCTATGTGAACTTACATCTGCAGCCACAGGATATGAAATCAATTTTGATAGAATGCTTGAAATAGGTTCTAATGTATATAATATGTTAAGAGCTGTCGCAGTCAGAGAAGGCTGTGTCGGAGATGATGATAATCTCCCAGATCGTTTTAAATATGAAGCTTTACATTTTGATAATGGAATAGAATCCAAAATTTCTGAAAATGATCTAAATATAATGTTATCTGAATATTATGAATTAAGAAATTGGTCACCTGACGGAACAATCTCACCAGAAATACTATCGAGTCTTCTATAATTGTTTTATCAACCTATCCTATTTTGATATTTATAAATTTAATTTATTAATTGAACGCTAATCAACACAAAATAATAAAGTTAACAATATCAAATAACGAAATAGGTTTTACGATGTTATTTAATGATAAAAATAAATTAATATCATTAATTAGTTCGATTATTATTTTATTTGTTCCTACTTTAGTAATAACAAATACAAATGGGATCAGATCAATAACCGAAACTACAATTTTTTTTCCTTGGTTGATTTTCATCCGTTTAGTACCTGAAAATCCACAATTTGGCACAGATATGTGGAATTTTGTCACACCTCCAATATCTTTTATCATATTCATACCATTTTTAATATGTTTAAAGTATAATTTAGAAATCTTATACCGAGATTTAGACTATGATGAGTTTTCTTTAAAATGCACTCTCCTATCTATTATTCAAATATTTTTATTATTTATTTTATTTCAATCACAAGAAAATAGAATTGACGAAAGTGTAAGTTATTATTATTTCCCACAAATATTAATTATAATTATTAATTTGAAAAATTCCTTTAAATCATATCAAAATTTATCATTTAATCTATTTTAAAACAATTAATTTTTTTATATCACAATTTATTATTTCTATATGGTAGCTTTAGATCCCATTTACCAAAACTTACCTAGAGAATATAATTGTTCAAATTGTAATAAAACAAGAAATTCACCTATGTGTTGTGGTCATCCAATGCATTTAGAAGAACATGAAAAAACTATCAAGTGGATATGTTGGATGGGTTCAACTTGCGGAATTAAAGATGCAGATATTTGTGATGAAACTGAAATAAAAATTTACCCAACAGTTAATCCCTAAATTCATCCCCTAATAGGATCTGGTAAATACACCACATTCTCTCCACATTTTGTACAGGTTCCTAATTCTGCACAATAACCTAATTGTAAACCTCGGGCCAAAATACCATCTTTTACTATATTATTCAAACCTTCAAAATCTGGAGTTTTACTTACCTCTCTTAAAATTGATTTACTCCATTGTTGTACTTCTGGTCTAGAGTGTATACAAGTTCTCAACGCCATTATATTCAGAAATGAAAATAAATCCATCATTTCAATTTGTAGTAATTCAATATTGTGTGGTAAAACATCAATAGCTTCTTTTTGAGGTACCCCATCATTAACCAATTGTTTGTATAAATCTATAGCCTCATTACTCAATTCTAAATATTCACCAGGTAAGTCAGAACCTGATCTTTCTTTTCTTTGATACAATACAGGCATAGTAGCAGTCGCTCCTCTATCGATTGCATGGTATATTGGTTCAATCATTCTATTTACTCTGGTATGTCTCCATGTATCGATACCACCTGAGATATCTACTTTTGATACTACTGCAAAAGATGTTAATTCTGTTACTGCTTTGCTTTCTTCATCCTTATTTTCAAATAATTCTATCATTTCATCAAAATTAAATCCTAATGGATTAAAGTAGCCTAAGAACATAGAGTCAGGTCCAGAACCCGTAAATCTTTCTTTTAATTTAAACTTGTCATAAATTTGTTCAAATCTTTTATTCTCTGGTATCAAATATGTATGGTCTGCATACCATAATAATGACTCATACAATATATCATTTGATTTTATTTTATCAATCATCTCCAAATGAATTTTTGAACTTTCATTATTTTTATCAGCTATCATATCTGAATTAAACATAATCGGATATTCTTTTTTTATTTGAATATCTAATTCATTGCTAAATTGTCGAACTGAGTCAGGAAGGTAATTTAATTCCTTCCAACGAGTATATCCTTTTGCAGTCCTTAAATCCATATTCCCTGCAAATCGAGTTTTCGTTGCCAAAGGTAATATCTTAAAACTATCTTGTACATATGGGTCAAATCCCATCACTTTATTTGGTCTTTTTTCTATTAAATCCCAATAGAAATCAAATCTATCTGTATAAGAATCTCTCACATCGCTATTATCATCTAATGTTTTATTTTTAATCACTGCATCGAGTATTACACTTCTTCTGGTTTGCTGTTGCATTTTATAGAATTTCCCTTGTACATAAGTACTAGAAACTAAACTCGATGTGATTACTTCGAAATCAATTGACCCAACCACAAATGCTCCCATATGTTGACGATTTAATGAGTGATTACGTAATCCTCTAACAAATTTATTTTGTCTCTCTTCATTTAACAATTCTTTTTCCCAATATATATCTGATGCATTTTGTTTTTTCAATGTAGAGTTTATTTTAGCAGCAACCCATAAGTCTGCATTTTTCACATGCTCCCTTTCTCCACTTGGTGTTTTAATTTTGGGAAGGTTTGCATATGCATTGACTTCTTGCTCATCCCAAGATAAAGATTTCTCTTCCATCCTTTATTATATTTTTTTTATAATATTATAAAGATTAAGACAAAGAAGATAGAATATTAATAATTATATTATATTTATAAAATTTAATTTAAGAAACTAAAGCAAATGATCTCATAGAAATATTTCCATAATGGAAACCATCAAACAATGTTATTATTGTATCCTTATTATTGAATGTCCCTAAAATAAAAAATAGAGGCATAATATGCGATAAACCTTTCAATGCCTTTTCAGAGAAAGGAGCTTTATCTGTCATAGTAAATAAACTTTCAAAATCTAAATCTGTTAATTTTTGATTTACCCATTGGTCAAATTTTATCGCCCATTCATCTGTTTCTGTATATTTTTTTTCAAAATTAGCTTCTTTTGTGTTATTCACAACATTTCCTGATCCTACCAATAAAATCCCATTATCTCTCAATGGAGATAGTCTCTTTCCGATTTCAAAGATTTGTTCAGGGGAAAATGATTTTGGAATAGATATTTGTATTACATTCACATCAACATTAGGATAAAATACATACATAGGTATCCATGATCCGTGATCTAAACCTCTCTTATCATTCAAATTTATATTACTAAATTTATCAGATAACAATTCTTTTACATGTGATGCTAATTCTGAATCTCCATTGACAGGATAGGTCAATTGTAATAATGTATCGGGATAAGTTTCATGATCAAAGTCATATAATTGTTTAGGGTATCTGGATGACGTGATTTCAATAGTGTCTTCTGTCTCCCAATGTGCACTCATAATAATTATAGATGTCGGATGATCTAATCCGTCAATAAAATTTCCAATTTTATCATTCCAATCATCATATTCAATAGCAACTAAAGGGCTTCCATGCCCAATAAATATTGAAGGAAAGTTTGAAATTTTTTGATTGAATTCACCTATTTTCTCTTGAGCTTGCATTTACTATTTCACTTCATAACTTCTTAATATAAGGTTATATTGTCAATTTAAATTAAATTATGTAATTTTCATAAAATTATTAATATAATCTATAGTTCGCTTTTTCATCATATTTTTAGTCCTATCATCCCAGTTTAACTCCGAACTCATTATATCAATAACTTGATCTAAAATATTTAATCCATTTCCTTTTTCCAACATTATCCATGTCCTTCTTCTTAATATATCAATAGGTGTTCTAGCAAATTCATATTGAATATAATAAATAACCATCGCTGTCAGTAAATAATTATTATTTGATATTTTTTCAACTCCATGTTTAATTAAAATCGGATCTAAGATTTTAACCTCACTTCCTAGTTGTTTTACTATAAATGAAGATGTCTCTTCATCAATCCCAAAATCTTTTTCCAATCTATTCTTTTCATTTTGGAAATAAATATTTTTATTCTCATATTCAAAATCCCCACCAAATACAGGATAATCTCCAGTTAAACATTTATGTTCTGATTTCTTCAATTTTAATATTTTAATAGATTTGTCCACTATTTCTTTTGCCATTAACCTGTATGTCGTTAATTTTCCTCCTATTGCAGTAATTACTCCGTTTTCCTCTACTCTAATCAAATGTTTTCTAGAAACTTTTCCCTCACTTGTATCTGTTTTTTTCAAAACTAATGGTCTTAAACCAGAAAATGCGGATAAAATGTCTTCATTTGAGTATTTATTATTAGGCAATATTGAATTAATAGATGATAATATATAATCTTTATCGAATTCAGTTGGTGCAATTAAGTCTGGATCTCCTTTATAATCTATATCTGTCGTACCTATGATATCAAACTTCTCATGGGGTATCAAAAATACTGCCCTACCATCTTTATTGACAATTAATACTGGGTGAGTGCCTGATTTTTTATTTAAAACTAAATGAGCCCCCCAAGTTAATCTCAACTTGTTATTATGTTTTGCATCGAACTTTTTTGAAACAANATCACTCCATGGTCCAGTTGCATTGATTACAACCTTAGTCTTTACCGAATATTTGTCACCATTTTCTAAGTCAATTATTTTTACATCATAATATTCATCTTTTTTATTAATATTTTCAACCCTACAATAATTAATGATCGATGCCCCTTCAGTAGCAGCATTTTGNAAATTGGCTATAACCAATCTAGAGTCATTAGTCATCACATCTTTTATTATTCCAGCTCCTCTCAGTTCATCATTCTCTATTAAAGGCTCTATTTTCTCAATCTTGTCTTTATTATACCATTTATGCATCCCTAAATTTTTAGGAAAAGAAAGAACATCATAACCTATTAATCCAAGTCTTAATAAAAGTAAGTGATCTTGACTCCATTTGTAATTTGGAACTATAAAATCTCTAATATCNCATAAATGAGGTGCAATCTCAATTAATTTTTTTCTTTCCAATGCCGCCTCTCTAACTAAAAAAAAATCATAATTTTTTAAATATCTTAATCCACCATGTATAAGTTTAGTAGATTGAGAAGAGGTACCTGCACTAAAATCATTTTTTTCAAATAAGGCTACTTTTAATCCTCTCAATGCTGCATCTCTGGCAGTACCTGCTCCAACAATCCCTCCTCCAATAATTATCAAGTCAAATATATTATTTTTCACAGTTTCAAAATTTTGCTTTCTACTTTGAAACTTGGTCATATATCAACTNAATAATTTTCTACATTAATTATATTAGCCTAAAGTCATAAATTTTCTTTGATTATTAAGGATAAATTGAAATTTCTGACTGAATGTGTCAATTCTCCCATAGAAATTATGTCCACATTTAAATCAAGATATTTATCAAAAGTTTTTGCATTAATATCGCCTGATATTTCGATTAACATTTTTGGATTGATATCTTTTAATTTCTTTACTAATTGATTTACTTCACTCAGTTCAAAGTTATCTAACATTATGATATCGACACCCTCATTCGCCGCTGTTAAAGCCTCTTTTTCATTTTTCACCTCTATCTCTAATTTTTGTGAAAATGACATTACATTTCTTACTTCATTTATNGCATTAATGATTCCTTCATACATGACAATATGATTCTCTTTAATCATTGCCATTGATGATAAATCTAGCCTATGTGTATCTCCTCCCCCTATTTTCACAGCATATTTTTGATATTTTCTAAGTCCAGGTGTTGTCTTCCTTGTAGCTGCAATAATTGTTTTTTTATTAACCTCATTTACTCTCATAACATATTTGTTGGTCAGAGTAGCAATTCCTGACAAATGCCCCAATATATTTAACATAACTCTTTCTAAGAGTAGTATCTTTTTGGTCTCTCCCTTAATTTTTACTATAACTTCGCCTTTCTTTACTTCTGCACCATCTTTAATAATTTCTAAAATTATTATCTCTTGTTTTTTTAACATAAATTCAATGATAAATAATCCTGCAACAATTCCATCTTGCCTTGCAATAATCTCTGCTTCGGAACTCGATTTCTTATCCGGGATTAAAGGTAAAGATATGTCCCAATAAGGTATATCTTCATTTAACCAATGTTTGATATCTTCTTCTAAATTTTCTTTTAACAATGTTATTCAAATTACTAATACATAAAATCCTTTTATCATTTTTCTATCAAACCAAAATTATAACACATTTATACATAAAGATCTAATAAAATATTTAGCTCAATTATTTTCACAATCATATAACTTATCATTTATCAGTCTTGATAAAAAATGTCAAATATGGATATCTCCCTGTATCGCGCATTTGTCTCATATATCACTTATATGGAATATTTTCGCAATTTAGAAAATTATAAAATAGGAGCAAAAGTCATCAGAAATGGTTTACCCGAAATAGACAAATCAAAAATCGGGTGGAGAAATATATTAGAAATAAAAAATTTTTGTGAAATGGTACTAACTGAGGAACCTGAAATTGTAAACTTAATCGCACAAGATGACGGTGCTGCAACTATAGAAGCTCTTACTGAAGATGCAAAGAATATTTTCATTACAAATCCCTTGGAATTTAAAAAAGTTATATTAGGACAGAAGTAATTACTTTTTATTCGATAAACTCTCATAATTCAAATTGAAATGATGTAATAACTCTAATTTATCATATAATTTGTTTGTATCCTTTATTTTATTCCCATCGATTAATTTTTTTGCTATTTTTAAAATTAATTTATTTTCATTATAATATCTTCTTCTAGAAGTTTCAGGTAAATAATTAAACTTATCCTCCATATTATCTATCCTATCAGATAATTTCAACAAAATGACTTCAGGGAATTTATCTAAAACTGAATTTAAAGCATCAAATATGGATATTTTATTTGATTTAGTCATTCCCTTAACAAACATCATAATTTTATAACCAAATTCATCATTTATTTCTGATAATTTNATATGTGTATCCTCAACAATGTCATGTAATAATGCTGCCGCAATTAATTCATATTTTTCACCATAAAGATTTATCGCAACTCTAATTGGGTGAATAATATATGGATCATGACTAAATTTTCTTTTCTGCCCCTTATGCAAACTAACAGAATAATTAAACGATTNTCTTATGATCTCTAATTCTTTATCATCATATTCATAAATTTTGGATTTAAACTCATCCCATTTCACATCTTTCTGTATTGTAATATTTAATGTAGAACCATTATTAGTCCACTCTTCATTTAGAATTGTTTTTTTAGTATTCATAAATTCATGCCTAAGCTGAAATTCATTATTAATATATTAATAATTAATGATCAAGAATATCAAACATTTTATTTTTTTTACATTAATATGCCTTAATTCTCTAATAAAAAATTTAGAACTAATGTAATATAACGTGACAATTATAATAAATAAAAATTGTAAAATCATATAAATGTCAGCAAAGTGCGAACAATGTTACGGAAAAGGTTTTCATACCACGCAACAAACATGTCCAGATTGTAAGGGAACTGGCTCCAAAAATTTAATTTTGGGTGTGGGCTCTTCAAACCAAAAAAATGACTGTCAAACTTGCAAAGGTAAAGGAAAGCTATTCAACCGAGAACAATGTGATACATGCGAGGGGACTGGTAAAATGCAAAATTGTTTAGTTTGTGGAAATAGTTTAGAACAAGAAGGGGAAATGCTTTGTAATGCATGTTTGGATAATCCTATTATTATTGAGTTATCACAACCCTTAGATCAAAAATATTTAGATGGTAAAAGAGCTTTAGCAGCCAAGGTAATAAAAATTGATAACCGAGGTGTTCTTTTAGATTTAGGTGCTGGTTTTAAAGGTACATTTACCCCAAGNAAACAAATGAACCCATATATTTCTCAAATCTTGCCCATTCGTTTATTAAGGCCAATTAATCCAAAAGATAGAAGTGGTTCTCCAATTAAAGTCAATCCAATAGAATTGCCAAAATTTAAAACTGTAAAAAAACACCTTCCAGTGGATNNTATGACAATTGAAGAAATAAGTCAACAAGTTGGCAATGTAGGAGAACTAACTTGTCAAATAATTGATGTATTTCAAATCCCAAATGGTCCTACAATATACACAATAATAGATGAAAATGGAAAATCAATACAAGGGACTGCTTATACAGATAATAATCGTGATCCATATCCCAAAATTAATAGAAAAACCGTTGCAAAGTTAATTGGTAGGTTCAGATATTATAACGAGCAACCAAGAATACAAATATATCAATTAGAAAAAGCTAATGCAGAAGAAGCATTGAATTTTATGAATTCATTAGCCAANATGAACCAAAAGAATNCAAGTACCTTATCNGATAACAGCTTTATAGTTTCACATAATATATATGATGAATTAAAANCAAAATTTGTAGATGCAGCAAAGCAAATTCGATCTGCAGTTTTACGAGGTCAAAATATTATATTAAGATATCATTCACCTAGCATAGATGGTACATTGGGAGCATATGCCATAGATTTTGCCATTCGAAAATTTATGAAAACACATGGTGCTAAAAAAGAAGAATACCGTCGAATAATTAGAAAATTACCACACAGAAGTTCAGTATTAGAAATCAGTGATGTCTCTCGTGATTTATCCTTTGCGTTAGATGAGGGCGGGAATAATACCAACCTACCATTATACGTATTGATCGATTTCGGATCATCAAATGAATCAGTACCTGCATTAGAATTATGTAATGCATATGGTATTGAATCAATAGTAATTGATCATAATTTAGCTGGNNCTAAAATTGAAGAGACNGCAACAACGATAATTAATCCAAGTTTAAATAATCATATTTCAGAAATTACATCAGGTATGATTTCTACAGAACTCGCTAATTTTGTCGCAATGGAAAACGAGATCAGTAAAAATATATCACATCTATCAAGTGTTTCATATTATTCTAACAAGATTAAATCCGAAATTGGAGATGCATATGATAAAATTGCAACTGAAAATGGATTTAATCCATCACTGATATCTGATATAAAATACTCCATAGAATATGTTAACTTTGGACTCAGATTTTTTGATGGAGGGGAAGTAACTCGAAATATTTTACACTTATCNGGACCATCCTTAAGATCNGAACAATTAGTTAATACAATATCACCTGTTGCAAAAAATAAATTCGAAGAATCATTAAATCAAATAAAAGATAATGCCTCTGAGAAGGAATTAAAAAACGGAGATGTCATTTTTGAAATAGACTTAGATAAATATTCAAAACGTATGAATTACCCTTCATCATATGATTTATTATTTGAATTTCACACAAGTGCTGCTTCTGAAAAAACCAATCCTATTTTTACATTAGGTATTACTGACTCATATATTTCATTAAGCTCATCAAGAGAAGATTTTTCATACAGTGATTTTNCTGAATCATTAGAAAAATCTAATAAAAAATCAGGTATAAATTTCACTAATAGTCATAATTCAATATCTATTCTCTTCTATCCTGGACATCAAGAAGCTGTCCTAAAATCCATTAAAAAATTATTAGATAAACTATAAATCATTATCAATCTCAAAATTAAAAGATAAACTATTATAGAACTCANTTATATTATATATGTGATTGCTGAATGGGTAAATACTTTATATTATTCAATCATTTTTGGTGCTCCAGCTTTCATCGCTAATGCAGTGCCCGTTTTTGTTTCTGGATTAGGACGTATTGACAGAGGGTTAAAATTAAAAGATGGTAAAGCTCTTCTTGGTTCACACAAAACAAATGGNGGGTTAATTAGTGCAGTTTTAGTTGGTTTGCTCGTGGGTTTAGTCGCACCATTATATTTTCCAGAAATTTTCTATGAATCTGAATTAGAAGGTTATCAATTATTNATAGGTCCATTAATGGGATTTGGAGCAATTCTAGGTGATGCAATAGGTTCATTCGTAAAAAGACGTATTAATATCAAACCAGGCGCTCCNTTCCCAATTGTTGATCAAATAGGCTTTATTTTCGTAGCTTTTATTCTCGCTGAAATTTTTGTAAATATCCCTTCAACTTGGTGGTGGGTAATTCCATTCACATTANTNTTACANATTGGNTCTAATCTAATTGCATATTTTTTTGGNTGGAANGAAGTCTGGTATTAATATTTNAACTTCTTTTGCTAAGTACGTTTAATACTCTCTCAACTAAAATTTGAGCTGGAATGTCAAATATACTAATTTTNCCTCTTCTTCCTCTACTTCCCTCATCAATCGTATTAACAATATGTGAAATAATCCCCAAATTTTCTAATGTAGTTATATGTAACCTAAAAGTTGCCATTGATTGTACTTTTTCATTATATTCACTTGCGATGTTTGAATATTCTTCATAAGCCTCATTTATAGTCGTATTTATACCATCTAATTTTGTTAGTTCTCTACCTACTGCTAATGCNGTTAGTAATTCTCCTGATTTTAAATCATGAAAAACATCAGATCTAAGTTCAGGGTAAACTTCTGTTTTCGCTGCTCTAATTAGGTCTGCTGAAATCCCCCCTACACCATTTACATTTGCCATCATGCCTGCCCTTAACATAATTTCTATACCATGTCTTGCATTTCTAGTTCTACTTGATATTTCAATTATCAAATCAAGCTCACCATCAGGCAATACTCCTGCATATAGTCCNAAGTCTCTTCTATAACTTAATATCTTTTTTAGTTGTTTTTCATCATAACCNTCTAAATTAAGTTGATCCTGAATTCTACCAGATAATGGAGCAGATAACATTAATANCCAATCAGATCGTCTACACAATANNATATTTGATAATCTTCCAATTTCAGGGTTAAATAATTCATTCATATGAATGAAAGCCAGTACATCTTGACCTGACAACATTGCTGCTTCATCAATTACCAATACCAATCGCATATCTTCCTTTTCTAATCTAAGTGCTAGCATTTCCATTAATTCNTCATCACTGAAACCTCTCCCTTGAATATTAAATTTCTCCAANGCAATTCTCCTTAAAATAGAAGTTTTTGTTCTAAACGAATGGCAGTTNACATAAAACGTATCTAAATTTATACCTGAACTTATAGCTGCATTTTTTAAATCTCTAATTGTTTTTTTAGCAAGTGTTGTTTTACCAACGCCTGGTTGTCCTGTCAATGCTAAATTAACCGATACTGATCTATGGGGATCTAATAAAATACTTAAATTTGCAACTAATTGGTCCACTTCTTTATCTCTACATGGTAATTCATCAGGAATAAATTCAGGTAATAATGTATGTCTATCTCTGAATACATCATTTATACTTTTTCTACTCTCAAAAATGTTTGGTACCATCTAAATTTATCTCCCCTATAATCTAAAACTTAATTTTTCATATATAAAATAATCCTTCAATAAAAATCATTTCGAGTGATATAAAATTATATAAAAAAAAAGTATTTTCTTTCCCTAATATCAAACATTCTTAAGATCGAATGTTTACGTATGATTCGTGAATGATAAAATAAATGATATTGAAGAATTAATGAATAAGCATATTCATGGAGATGTTCCAGATACAAAACAGGCAATCNTACAAGAAATTAAGTATGTATCTCAATTTATAATTTTTTACAATCTCATCTGTTTTTTAATTATTAATTTAGTTTCGATATTAATTTTATTTATTCAAGGTCAATCTATAACATCTAATTCCATAAAAGTAATTGCAGAACCTATTTCGGGTTATTTATTTATTTTATTTGCTTTTATTTTTGCAATGTCATATTTTGCAGGNATGTCGGCATACCANGGATCTATGAATGTGAAGGCTTGGACTAATTCAAAAGGTTTGGATAATAATTCAACATTTAAAGATATGCAACGTTTGATGACGGGNGGTTCTTTAATTAAAGGTACATTTATGGGTATTACTACAACTTTTCTCTATTTTANTTATGTCTTCAATATTTTATTTTAGTAATTTATAGNTTGAAGCATAACAAAAGTATAAATAAAAACATATGAANCTATANATNTTGAAATTGTATACTTCTACAATTATTGTCCTCATGTGATATTATGGATNNTACTATAATTGCATTAACCGGTCTTCCTTCCTCAGGAAAAGGAGAATTTTCAATAATATCCAAATCATATGGTTACGAAGAAGTCATAATGGGTGATATTATACGTAATGAAATAGTATCACGGAATTTAGAAGTAAATCGATTAAATTCTAATAAAATAATGATTGACCTCCGAAATACATTTGGTAAAGATGTTATCGCTAAACGCACATTAGATATAATTATCACAAAAATAGAAAATGGCCATTCTAGAATACTAATAGATGGAATAAGATCTATGGATGAGATAAATCTTTTCAAAAATAAATTTCCAGATTTAATAATAGTTGCAATTCATGCAAATCCGAAAATTAGATATGAACGATCTATTTCTAGAAAACGTATCGATGATGCACATTCAAAATTAAGTTTCAATAAAAGAGATCAAATAGAATTAAGTGTAGGTATCGGAGATGTCATCGCACTGTCTGATTATTTAATTATGTCTCCAAATACTGTTCAAGAAGCTCATGTCGCTTTTTCTGAAGTATTAGACGAAATCAAAAACAAGAAGGTGTTNTNATGAANTCAAATGATATCTCACCTGATCCAAGCCCACCCACATACCTTGAAATTATCGTTGAGGCCAAATGTAATCCTACAGAAACCAAAAATACTATACAAAAAATATTGAATAAATTTTTAGACGGTCCAATAATTGAAGACCANAGATCAGATGGNTTTTTTCTTGTAAAAAGAGCTTCAAATATNTCATCCTTGCAATTAATAGGTGATTGGATAAGAGAACAAAAATTATTAGATACTGTACGCTCAAGATTATTTCGGTCTATTCTTAATAATATCACCGCAATATATTTTAATAAACAAGCTGCAATGATGAATAAATTATCCTTAATAGATTTTGATGATAAACCTCCAAATGGACCAATATCCTTTCAATTAGTATCTGATAATCTAAATTATGTCATAGATATTCTTTCTCCTAAGACATTCAAAGGAAAGGAAATATCTTAATTNTTATCTTTATGGTATAAGTAAGGCAGCTTTATTTCCAATCCCTCATACGCAAGNTATGTTTGTTCAAATATATTCTTCGCAATTTTATGTTCCCGTTCAAAATCTACTATCCTTGATGAAAAATGAGTTACCAATAATTTTTTAGGTTTAATCTTTGATGCTAACGATGCAGCTTGTGATATCGTTGAATGTTGTCTTTCAATTGCAATATCTTCTAATTCATTTGGATATGTTCCTTCATGAATAAATAAATCACAATCTCCTATTTTATCAACTAATAATTCATTATACATCGTATCCCCCGAATAAAATATTCTTCTCCCTCTTCTCTTATTATCAATTACATCTGATGGCATTATGACCTTTCCATTCACCATTATTTTTTCACCAAGTTGTAATTTACTTATCTCAGGACCTGGTTCTAATCCTAGTTTCTCCATCTTTTCCAAATTAATTTTTCCTTTTACATCATTTTCTTTTATGAATAAACTCATTGCATTTCCATCATGTAAAGCCTTTATAGTTTCTAACGTATATCCATTTCCCATGAATTCATCATTTGTCTTTAACTCTGTATAAACTACATTAAATGTGGTAGAAACAAAATTAGCTTCTAATAATTTTGCAATTGTATTTTTAACNCCGTNTGGTCCGANAATATGGATATCTTCTTTTCGATCTAATAGCTCTAATGATGCAATTAACCCAGGTACTCCCAAAAAATGATCTGAATGCAAATGTGAAATCCAAATCACAAATTCCTTTCGTATCGAAATTTGATATTTTCTCAAGTTAAATTGAGTTCCCTCTCCACAGTCTAATAAAATAAGACCATTTTGATGTCGAACAGCAATACTTGAATGGTACCTTCCATTCGGAGGTATCGCACCACCAGATCCCAAACAAGTTATAGTTATTTCTGCACCACTCATATCTGCTCACTCAAAATACGTATCACTCTAGTTAAAGATCTATGTATATATTCATCTACTTCTTCAACAATTTTATAATTCTTTGGTATATNTACCTTCGTGCGCTTAGGAAATGCAAAAATTACTTTCTTATATTTTTGATCAANCAACCACTTATCTACAATCTTTTCTTTAANATTTGCTTTCGTCGAAGTTTGTATGAAATATGGTGGGTCAGTTACTACTTGTTTAATTGCATTTTTTCTTAAAGGAGCTTTTAATGCATCACACACTATCAACGAAATATTATTTTTGTTATTGTATTTGTTGTTTATTAATGACTCTCTAATGATTTTGTATGATATNTCAAACCCCACACATTGATATCCNGAATTTTCAATTTCTCTCAAGATTCCCCCATGTCCTGAGAAAGGATCTAAAATTATATCATTGTCATTTTCTAATAAGTTCACTAATAATTTAACAAAATAGGGTTTCATCGCTCCACCTCCTCCAAATGGTAGATTTTTAGGTGCCATAGTTAATTGTTTCATCCTATTATTCATTTCATAATACCCCCAACCAAGATATGATTTCCTACCCACAAGTATGATCATATATTTTATTTGAGGATTTTTTAAATCAACTTTCANATGTTTATACTTATTTTTTATTAGTTCTCCATATCTCATTTTCAATTGTGAAGTTGATATTTCATTTTCTTTCTCAAAAATTGTTTCAGTTTCAACAGCAAAACTCTGTACCTCAAAATCTAAATTATTGATTTTAACATTATTAAATATCTCATCTATTGGAATAGTTATAGGTTCANATAAAATCCATTTAACAGATNCAGACTTCTTAAAAATCTCATTTAGTTGATTTTTATTTCCANCAAATAAAAATAATACTTCATTTAACTTTNTCAGATTTTTACTTCCTAAAAGAGTTCTTATTTCAATTTCAGACAAATTTCTATATTCATTAGATATTCGTAATAACCACTCTGACACTTAAATTACCTTCATTAAATCCTTGACTGCAGAAAACGTTGGTAATATTGAATTNGTTGAGTCTGAAGTTGCAATTAAACCATTTCCAATTTCCCTTAAATGATCTATCGCCTCATCGCTTAATGAATGTGTTATCATATAATGTATTTTTTCAACTCCTTTAATTTTTAGAAGGTTACTTGCCTCAATCAAAGTTTGTCCAGTACTAATTATGTCGTCAACTAAAATAACTTCTTTTTTAATTATTTTAGTACTNCCCATNGATATCGTAACTGCTCCATCATCTGGTGATCTTATTTTTTTTAGTGTAGAATATGATGTTTCTATTTTTTCTGCNAAANTCTTAGCTTTTTCNAANGCGCCCTCATCTGGNGCNATTACCTGTATATCNTTAAAATTTAANTTATATTTTTTCAGATAATTTGCNATNGAATTAGAAGGATATATGTTTGTTACCTTGAGACTAGNTTTCTTCAAAGCTTTTTCATTATGAACATCTAATGTGATTAAGTGCTGAACTCCAACGCCTATAAATAAATTCAAAACAGTTTCAATTGAAATTGAATCCCCATCCTTAGTTTCTCGATCCGCTCTTGCATAACATAGATAGGGGACAAACACTTGAATTTTTTCAGCACCCAACCTTTTTACATTACTTATTAAATTTAATAATATGAANAAATTAGTATCTTGTGGATAATAGCAAGATTGAACTATCAATACCTCTTTGTCAACTTTACTTTTTAAAGAAAAAAATGACTCTCCNTCTGGAAATGTAGTGAACTCNGGTACCACTAATTCACAATTTAATTCTGCAGCTATTTTCTCAGAAATTTTAATTCCTGTTGGCCCTGTTATAATCTGCACATCTATATTCAAATTCTTATTATCCAAATATATTTAGGTCAACTATTATNATCTTTTTCATTTTTTCCATTTAATTTGCCATNTGTATTCACTTGTTATACTTAATAATCTAATTTTTATCAATAAAGTTACTTCTACCTATACACACGTATTTTTTAATGTTCAAGTTATTATAATTNNATAGGAAAAANATATTCCTAATATGTAGTAGGTGCAATAAAAATGTCAGAACCAAATGATAACATGATTTTAGATATAGAATTCAATCATACTGGAGAAATATCAATACCAAATAAAATTGTAGATCAAGTAATTGGGCAAGATGAAGCAACAAATATAATGAAAAAAGCCGCCGCTCAAAGAAGACATGTGATGTTAATTGGAGAACCCGGTACAGGAAAGAGCTTATTAGGTGCTGCTTTAGCAGAAATGTTACCTCAAAATGAGTTAGAGGATATCTTGGTAGTCGCAAATCCTGAAAATACTAATAATCCCAAAATAGTCACTTTACCATCTGGCGAAGGTCGAACAAAAGTAGATGCAGCTATAGAGCAATCAAAAAAAGGAGAAAATGTTAGATCATTATTATCTATTATTATACCTTTGTTGATAATTGTTTTAGGCAGTATATTCTCTCCTGAAGGAGATGCTCGAGTTCCTACCATTTTAGGAAGTATATTCGTGGGTATCATTGCATTTATGATATTAAATAATGTTAGATCCAGAAGCGAAATACTAGTACCAAAAGTTATTGTTGATAACTCCGAAGAAAATACTGCACCTTTTGTTGATGGAACCGGGAGCCATAGTGGTGCATTATTAGGTGATGTAAGGCATGATCCGTTTCAATCAGGTGGGTTAGGCACACCTGCCCATGAAAGAGTAGAAGTTGGATTAATACATAGAGCAAACAAGGGTGTCTTGTATATTGATGAAATTGGTACTTTTCACATCAAGACTCAACAACAACTACTTACTGCACTACAAGAACGACAATTTCAAATTACAGGTCAATCAGAATTATCTTCTGGAGCTATGGTCAGAACAGATCCTGTTCCTTGTAATTTTGTATTAGTCGCCGCAGGAAATGAAGAAACTATTCGAAATTTACATCCTGCTTTACGATCAAGAATTAGAGGTGGAGGTTATGAAATTGTAATGCAACAAACTATGCCCGATAATTTATCAAATAGACGTAAATTAGCTCGTTTCGTAGCTCAAGAAGTTTCAAAAGATCATAAAATTCCTCACTTTACTAAAGATGCAGTTGAAGTCGTTATAATTGAGGCAAGACGCAGATCAGGCCGTAAAAATTCATTAACATTAATGTTAAGAGAGCTCGGTGGTTTAATACGCGCTGCAGGTGATTTGGCAATAGAGCGTAACTTAGAATATGTNGGTCCACAAGAAGTTTTGGATGCAAGATCATTAGCTATAACTCTTGAAAATCAATTATCCAATCAAATGATCTCACGTATGAAAGACTATGAAATGTTAATCGCAGATGAAAAAATTGTAGGCAGAGTTAACGGTTTATCGGTAATTGGGAATTCTTCTGGGAAAGTAATGCCAATCGAGGCAGAAATAACCCCAACTCATAGATCTGGTGCAGGTAATATAGTAGCAACAGGTCAACTAAGAGTAATTGCCCGAGAATCAGTTCAAAATGTCTCTGCTCTAATAAAAAAATACATGGGTAAAGATATCTCTAATTTAGATATTCATATTCAATTTGTTGGATCTTATGGGGGTGTAGAGGGAGACTCTGCGTCCATAACAATTGCAACCGCAGTCGTTTCCGCCATAGAAAATGCTCCTGTTAGAATGGATACTGCCATGACCGGTTCTTTGAGTGTACGAGGTAATGTTTTACCAATCGGAGGTGCAACTTATAAAACAGAAGCAGCCATAAGATTAGGAGTCAATCGTGTAATAATTCCATTTCAAAATATAGATGATTTACATATCGACAAAGAATTAATGGACAAGGTAGAGATTATTCCTGTAAAATCCTTCGCTGATGTTTTGAGAGCCGCATTAGTACCNGAATTTTCTCATGTAGCAGATAAATTCGATGAAGTCCTAAATACTTCTAATCAAAAATTAGTACAAAAGCAAAAAAGGAAACAATCTAATCAAAAAGGAACTCCTTCAATTTAGGTTTATATCATGTCTACTTCTGGAAATTATNTCCGTTACTANATGTTTAGNGGATTAATAAATAATTATGATGATGAATATGAAAAAATGGAATTATCTGAGATTGACTCAAATGCCTATAACTGTATNTCCGAGATAAATAAAATTGAACCAAATAGAGATCCAAATTTAAGTGTAGATTATTTTGGCATTAGTGGTGACTTAGAAATGATTTTTAATTTTAAAAGCACTTGGATGGATCGAGAATCTGATATCNGCGATTATATAGATAAAGTTCAAACAGAAGTCGAAAATTTGCTTAATATTATTATATCCGAAATAGAATATATAGGTNTAAAATAAAATATTAGCTTANGGAATTTCTATAGTTCCAACAATTCTTTCAATTTCACTAATTTCTTTAGGGACTTTTTTTGTAAGGTTTTCATTTCCATCCACTGTCACTAAAATATCATCTTCAATTCTTATTCCAATTCCTCTATATCCTATTGGTATATCATCTTCATTAGGAATGTAAATTCCAGGTTCAATTGTGATATATGAATTCTCAGTTAATNCATAATCTCTACCTAACATTGATGTGTCGTGTACATCTAATCCTAAAAAGTGCCCTATACCATGCATAAAATATCTCTTATATTTCTCTTCATCTATGATCGTTGAAAGATCTCCTTCAACAAGTCCAAGTTTTAATAATCCCTTTGATATTTCTTCAACTGCTAATTTTTGTAAAATATTTATTGTAACACCTGGTTTAACTGCTTCTATACATCTTTTTTGACAATTTAGAACGATTTCATATATTTCTTTTTGCTCATCAGTAAATTTGCCATTTATTGGCCATGTTCTAGTTATATCACTAGCGTAACCTAAGTACTCCGCTCCCGCATCAATTAGTAATAGATCATTATTTTTTAAGTAATCATTATTTTTTATATAATGTAATATTGTTGCATTTTCTCCCGCACCCACTATACTTGGATATGCTGGTCTTACAGCACCATATTTGGCATATTGATACTCAATCACTGCTTCCACATCAGACTCTTTCATGCCTACCTTTGTTACTTTCATACCCAATATCATTGCNTTTGAGGAAATCTCNGCTGATTTTCTAATGATATTTAACTCATATTCTGATTTAATTAATCTAATTTTATGTAAATCATAAGTTAAATCTGTTATATTTATCGGATCTTGGCCTTGTCTTTCTTTGGATTTTGATACATTCGATATTATTGATAGGACTAAATTTTCGAATTTTANATTTTCACCTTTGGGAAATGATACATGCGTATATTCTTTTACAATTTCTTTAAATTTCTCCTCAAATTCTTCTATTTGAAATGCCTCATCTGCTCCAAATATTTTGATTGCTCCCTCAACCCCATATCTTCTACCATTCCATATTTCGAAATTTTTGTCTTTTTTGGGTACAAATAAACTGTATTTTTTTTCNTTNCNCCCCTCAAATAATGCTACCGAATTTGGTTCNTCAAAGCCTGTAAAATATAAAAAATCAGATTGTTGCCTAAACTCATAATGCACATCATTACTCATAGTTTTATAATCATATGCAGGTAATATCGCAACTCCATCACCTATGGTCTCAAACAATTTCTCTCTGCGTCTGTGATATTCATTTTTATCCATAATTAATCANATTAAGATTTATTTATTAAAATATTGAGTATGCATNTCGAACATTTTCATTTACTATNATAAAAGTGATACAACAGGGTTATTCACATCTACCAAGTTATTTTGNAAGCCTACTAAATCATGTTCCATAAGTCTCACGATTAAATTTAATGCAACTTGTGATGAGATACCAATCTGCATAGATAATTTCCTCAGATTTATTGTTTTATATTTTTGTAAAACATTATAAATCTCAAAACTTTCTGGTCCTAATGACGCGAATATTCTTAGTAATGCCAAATTTGATTTTAAGGAAATATCTTTTTCATCAATCTTTTTCATGTTTAACATAGTTTCTTTTAATTGTAAATTTTCTTTTCTTAGCGTATTATTTTTTTCTTTTAATTTTTGATTATGATCTTCTAAATCCCTAATTCTTTTCTTTAATTTTTCATAATTCACTTCTTTACTCATTTATGCTCTCGTCCGTGGATATTCGAAATTAAATCAATTTCAAAAAATCTTCTTACTAAATTTTATTTTAATAATTAATCAATATTTGTTATTATGAATAATCAATCTAATTATTATTTCTAAATTGAGATCAATTATATTTTATTGATTGACATCTTAAATAGTTATTATAATTAAATTTAGATATTACTAAATTTNAATTTGAATATATATGGANCCATCAAAAAAAATTTTGTTACTTATCGTTGATGGTTTTGGTTATGAAATAAATGAAAGAGGAAATGCAGTAAAATTAGCAAAATTAAAATTTTGGGAAAAATTATGTTNACAATATCCTAACACTTTGTTAAATGCTTCCGGAGTGCATGTGGGGTTACCTAAAGGTATTATGGGTAATAGTGAAGTTGGTCATCTCACTATAGGTACAGGAAGAGTATCCTATCAATCATTAGAAAAATTAAATAAATTATTTAATAATAATGACTTCTCATCCAGTACAATTTATCAAGATATTAATACCCATTTATCTAATTATTCAGGTAACATTCATTTAATCGGTCTATTAGGTGAGGGTAATGTTCATAGCTCACAAAATCATTTATANTCCTTGATTGACNCTCTACACTCTATTAGTAAAAATATATTCATTCATGGATTCACTGATGGTCGAGATACCTCACCAAATAGCGCTATAGAATATGTTGGAACCTTAATTGAATATATTAAAAAATATCAAAATGCTCATCTTTCATCATTAGTTGGTAGATATTATGCTATGGATCGTGACAATAAATGGGATCGTACAAAAATCGCTTATGACTGCTTAATCCATGGTATAGGAGAGTNCTCAAATGATTTCATTTCAACTATCTCCAATAGATATGATAATAATGAAACTGATGAATTTTTAAAACCTATTATAGGAAAAGATTATTCCAAAATCAATTCCGGTGATATAGTTTTATTCTTCAATTTTAGACCAGATCGTGCACGACAACTTACTCAAGCAATAAATTATAATGTTGAATTTAAAACCAAAAAAATTGAAAAATTATTATTTATTACTATGTCTCAATATAACGAAAATTGGAGCTTACCTACAATTATTAAAAAAGCAGAAATTAAGAATTCAATCGCAGAGGTTCTTAATAAACATAAATTTCCTCAACTACATATTGCTGAAACCGAAAAATATGCGCATGTTACTTATTTTTTTAATGGAGGATTGGAAGATCCATTTGAGTTAGAAGACCGTATATTAGTTGAGAGTCCTAAAATTCCAACATATGATNTAAAACCCTCAATGTCAACTGAACAAATTGTCTTATCACTAAAAACTCAATTAAAAGTTAAATCATACCCATTCATTGTCATCAACATTGCATGTCCTGATATGGTTGGTCATACAGGTAGTATTGAAGCTACTATTAAAGCATTAAAGGCCACAGATGACGCATTCTCAGAAATATATAAATTAACAAAAATGTATGGTTACACATTATTAATAACATCAGATCATGGGAACTCAGAAAAAATGCTTGATGGTGATACTCCTCATACTGCTCACACCACAAATAAAGTCCCTTTTTTAATAACCGATAATATGGTTCAAATTTATCATGATAAAGGGTTGTCAAACATTGCCCCTGCTATCTTAAATTATTTAGGTTTGCCAGTACCTTCCGAAATGACAAATGACATTTTATTTGAAATTAAAAATATTTAAAATTCAATTATCAACATATTTGATTAATATTTAATTAATATTTATTTGATATTAACATATAGACTAAATAGTACCACTATCAGTGNAGATTACAAAAGATTGAGTATTGTGGTNTAAACNTTNNTTTACATNTNAGNTATTCTAAATGAACACAATCTCGTANAATATAGGTGTGAATTTTATTATGGAAAATAATAATACTCTTGTCCCCCCNAACAATTTCCCATATCATTCAATATCTGAATCTGATGCTCTTAACAAATTAGGATCAAACATTAATGGTCTAAATAGTTCACAAGTTAGCCAACAAAGGTCTATCCATGGCCCTAACGCCTTAGTCGAAGAGGAAAAAGAAACTATTTTTGATATATTTATCAACCAATTCAAAGACGTTCTTATTATAATTTTAATAATCGCTGCTTTAATCAGCGGTATAATTGGCTTCATTGAGCAAGAAGGTTTTGCAGATGCTATATTAATCTCTATTATTTTAATCATAAATGCAATTATGGGGGTATATCAAGAATGGAAGGCCGATAAAGCAATAGATGCATTGAAAAAAATGGTCACTTCAACTACCCGTGTAATTCGTGAAGGAAACGAGACTCAAATCCCAACTACTGAATTAGTACCTGGTGATATAATTCAAATTAAACAAGGTGATCGAATACCAGCTGATGCAAGATTAATAGAGACAATAAATTTACGCACAGAGGAAGCTCAACTCACNGGAGAGTCATTGGAAATTCAAAAAGATGCACTTAAAATATTTCCCGAAGACTACTCATTAGGTGATCGTTTAAATTCTATTTACATGGGTACACATGTTACATTTGGAAAAGCAAAAGCNCTTGTTACCAAAACTGGGATGAACACAGAGATGGGAAAAATTGCAAAATCAGTCCAAGAAATTTCAAAAGATCCAACACCAACACAAATACGATTAGATAATTTTGGTAAACGCTTGAGTGTAATAATTTTTGGTTTAATGATATTCATGGTGGCTTATGGAGTTTTAACACGGCCCTCAACTGAAACATTTAGTGACTCATTTATGCATTTTTTAATTATTGCAGTAAGTTTAGCAGTGGCCGCGATACCTGAAGGACTTGCTATCGTAATAACATTAGCATTGGCCTTAGGGACACAAAGAATGGCTAAACGAAANGCNATCGTTAAGAAATTACCTGCAGTAGAAAGCTTAGGTTCAATCACTACTATCGCAACCGATAAAACCGGTACACTCACCTTGAATCAAATGACAGTAAAAAAATTAGTCAATTTTGTAGATGGAGAAATAAAAATCACTCCATCTAATGAATATCTTAGTAAAAGTATCGAAAAAGATAATTTGATTCTATCTGCAACACTATGTAACAATGCTGAAATTAAAGAAAATCAGATTATAGGAGATCCAACAGAATTAGCTTTAGTTAGAATAGTTGATCAAATCAATGATAAAATAGATATTCGAAGTGGATTTGAACGATTAGATGAAATGCCATTTGATAGTACAAGAAAACAAATGAGTGTGTATGTAAAAAATATTAAAGATAATGGAGAATATGTATTCTCAAAAGGTGCTCCTGAAATATTAATTAACAATGCAAATTATATTGACTTAGGAAATGGTCCCATTTCTTTTACCAACGAATTGAAAAAACAAATTCAGAATACTGTTGACAATTTAGCTGATGAAGCACTTAGAGTATTGGGTTTTGGTTANGCTAAAATAAAATCAAAATTTGTAAGTTTTGAAGAATCTGAAAAAGATTTGGTATTTGTTGGTTTAATGGGTATGATTGATCCACCAAAAGATGGTGTCAAACAAGCAGTCGAGGTATGTAATAAAGCCGGTATCAGAGTAATGATGGTAACTGGCGATCACAAAAAAACNGCAGTAGCCATTGCAAAACAGATCGGGATATCAAAAGATAATGATATCGCAATTGAAGGAAAAGAATTAGATGATATGGATGATGAAGCTCTTTTNNATCAAATTAATAATGTTAATGTTTTCGCTCGTATATCCCCTACTCATAAATTACGAATTGTAAGAGCATTAAAAAATCAAGGGGAAATTGTATCAATGACAGGTGATGGAGTTAATGATGCTCCTGCACTTAAAGGTGCAGACGTCGGTATTGCAATGGGATCTGGTTCTGATGTCACAAAAGAAACCGCGGATATGATTTTGGAAGATGATAATTTTACCACCATTGTACACTCCATAAAGGAGGGTCGTGGAATATATGATAATATGACTAAATTCATAAGATATATGCTATCAAGTAATACTGCAGAAATTGTAGTTATATTTTTAGGTATCATCTTAGGTTATGANACCCCTTTAATCGCTGTACAAATATTATGGGTAAATCTTGTCACTGATGGAGTTCCTGCTCTTGCTTTAGGTGTAGACCCACCAAGTAAAAATATAATGTTAAGGAAACCTCGAGATCCAACTGAAAGTTTACTTAATAAAGAAAGAATCAATCATATAGTTTTATTTGGTTCATTCATGAGTTTGGTAACTTTGGGATCATATATCTTATTTATTGATACAGATATACTTCTTAATGGAGCAGTTATCTCTGAACAAATGAGACTTGAAAGAGCCAGAACCATCGCTTTTTGTATTTTAGGTTTTTCACAATTTTCACATGCTATAAATGTAAGAGAAGATACTTTGTCTATATTAAATAAAAACTTCTTCGCAAATAAAGTATTAATATACACTGTAATTTTTTCAGTTGCATTGCAAGTTTTCATTATTCAAGGAGATTTATGGGTCTCCAGTATTCTAAATCAAAACTTTAGTTTTTTTGGTGATATATTTGGTATTGTTTCATTATCTTTTCAAGAATGGACNTGGGTCGCCTCTATGTCAATATTATTAGTATTTTTTGCAGAAACACTCAAGTTTGTAAAACGAAATACACGACTCAAATCTATTTGTTAATCATTTAACCTTAAATTATTATTTGCCGCATACTGTTCAATTAGTTTTCTTAATTCATCTTTATCTGTATATTTTGCTTTAAACCCATGTTCATTCTCTGCTCTTTTAGTTGAGAATATCCAATTATTGTTTAAATATTTAAGACGATTAAATATGTCTTTTTTATTATTCGTTACTTTAAATACTAAATTTAAAATGAATGTTATTATTACAATTATTGAATATGGAACTACGATTCTCATTGGATTAATATTCAAGGCATCATAAGCAGAATCTAAAAGATCATTCAATTGTATCTTCAATGATTGGATATTATATATTTCTGATTTTGTTTTGTATTCACATCCTACCCTCACTACAAATCCTGCTATATCTTCAGCATGTGCAAATCCTATATATGGATTTTTTTTAAAAATTTTGAATGATATTTTTTTTGGAACTCCACTTAACAAAGTACTNTACACATGTCTTTCCATTTTTGAGTCNCCAAANATATAAGGNGGTCTGATAATCGTCGCANTTATTTCATTTNCAAATTCATCCAAAATTACTCTTTCGGCTTGATATTTACTCTCTCTATAATCTGATGTTGGAATTGGTTGNAATGTTTCATCCGTCTCCTCTATGCCTGTAAGACCATATACTCCACAAGTTGAGATATGAACTAATCTTTTTACATTCTCATCACTCATACTTTGACAAATTGCTTTAGTTCCCTCCACGTTTATTTCCCAGTATTTTTCTGGAAATTTTGATCTCACAGAAGCTGCAGTGTGTACTACTACATCGCACTCTCCCAATGCCTGTTGATATTTTATATTATCCAATAAATCACCATATACCACTTTTGCTCCTAATTTCTTTATTTCGCTAATTTTGGTTTTATCTGTTGTTTCTCTTACCAAACAAATTACATCATAGTTTTTCTCTCTTAAACATTTTGTGACTGAATAACCAACCAAACCAGAAGCTCCCGTAACAAACCATTTTTGGGGCTCATATTTATCCATCAACCTAAGTTATATGAATATTGGATATCTATAAATACAGTCATTTAACAATTACAATTAATCAAAACTTTTTAATGAATTTTTATCATATTATTTTTGATTATCAGTTTTAAAGTNGTCCCTGCTCATATATAAATGAAAAATCATAAGGATTAATATGCAAAAAATATCTTTCAAACCAAGGGAATATCAAAAAAGAATATTAGATATTACCTCTGATAGTATTGATAAAAAACAAAATGTGCTCATAGAGTTAGATTGTGGTTTGGGTAAAAGATATTTACAATACTCTCTATTGTTTGACATATTTTCTAATAAAAATATTCTATTAATTTTACAAGCATCTACATCACTATATGAAACATATGAGTATCTAAAATCTATAACCAATTCCAATGATATCGCTGTTGTTGATAGTAGAATGAATAGTCAATATCGCTCATATATTATGAATACAAAACGAATTATACTCTGCTTACCTCAAACAATATCAAATACAATCAAAAAATATCCTCAATCAATTAATAAGTTTGATTTAATCATAATAAATGAAGTTGATCAAATAATTAGACGTATGTCATATACTAGTGCTCTTAAACAACCATATTCTTTTCTAATACCTATTTTTCAAAAACGATCATTGATTGGAATGTCTGGTACTCTTCGTGATGAGCACTATATTGTTGATGATTTCCAATTAAAAATAATTGATGAATTAAATTCATTAATTACATATTTTCATAGTAATACAAAATTAATTACAATGAATATGTTGAATGACACTGACATTGGTAAATTTGTAAATATAAGTGATATAATTCCAACAGGTATTTACGACTCCAGAATGACCGAGATTTCAGAAATATTAGATAGTCAAATTGAAAAAGCTAAAAATACAATTTTAAATTATATTCGAGAAGATAATATTACTTTCTATAATGAGATAAAAAGAGATCTTTCAAAATTATTTGGTCCACTTCCAATTCCACCCATCATAAGTCAAAAATTTCATAGAGGTTATCTTGTTCGTAAGTATCTTTGGTCAATGTCTGGTGACTCATCATATCGTCATTTATTGAATTATGGTTTGTCTAAACACCTTTTAAAAAATACACTTCCTCGATTACCTGGTAAATTTTTAGCAGTCAAAGAATTAGTCAAGAATTATAAAAAATCAATAATTCTGTGTTCATATATAGATACCGTTGAATTATTGGCTGTCTTGTTAGACCATTCAGGTTTACAAACAATTATTATTACTGGTCAAGTACCACAAAATCAGCGAATTACTCAATTAGAAGATTTTCGTAAATCAAATACGCAAAGTGTAGCTATTTTATCCAATGTAGGCGAGCGTGATTTAGATATTCCCGAAGCAGATATGTTAATAATATTTGATTTAGTACGTACCACAAAAACTGTTTATCAAAAGTTAAAAAGGAGTAGAGGTGGGGAAGTTAGATTATTATTTTATGAAAATACAAATGAAAAGAAAAAAGTAGTCTCAGTACTACATAATATTTCCAAAAAGTATCCTTGGTCAGTAGCAGTGAAGGATTTTGATACAAAATACATAGGATAATTAGAAAATTACAATACATTTAATTTATTCAGATAATTAATCAAATTATAGTGAATAAACATAATCTCTTAGGGTTGAGTATTACTTTTTTATTGGTTTTTGTTTTTATCCCCTCTCAGTCCATAGAAACTAATGATTTTCCATCCTATCTAAACGAAATGGAAATTACTATTCCCATAGAAATCCATGTTTGGTCTGATCGGGATGGAATAAAAGAATTTTTGGAAACAAATGTGCATGCAAATATCATTCAAGAATCAGAATATCCACGTAATAATTCAACAGATATTTGGCAAGTCCGTTTAAATAATAATTTCTATGGCTTAAATAATAAAATTGATTATACCTTTATCTCTCACACATCAGACTTAAAAGAAAAAGTTTCTGCGAGTTTACTTAATAATTCAAACTTAAATGTAAATTTTGCTGATATTGGTAATTTTACAGGTATACAAATACCATCTACCGAAGTCAAAGATAAATTTAAAAATTATGGCTCTGAAAATACNTACTCTATTCATTTATTAGATTTAAATTATTACTCTGGAAATAATATCTCATATTGGTTTAATCATGGATTAACTTCATCTATTAATTCTTTGAGTCAAGATATGAGAAATGTTATACATATATCGCCGAGGTTAATAGTAGTTGATCCAACGGCCATTGCNCCTTACTTTGGACATATCAAAAATCAATTTTCAGATCAAGAATATTATGAGTATAGTTTACGATATGTCANTAAAATTATTGAAACATGTATCCTTGGTAGTCCNCAATCTTTNAANCTCTTATCAACNGAAAGCACNATACAATTAGANCGAATAGTTNTCTCNAATGATACTNCTGATCCNATTTATTCCTTTGCAGCAAGATCTTCGGTNTATCAAGGTTTTGAATTNCAGGTTGAAAATCTNTTTCCTTATTTCACCATAAATCAAAAAGNAATTAACTCAGATATCAATGATGTACCTACATTGGTCAAACTACTGAATGATTATACACAAATCATTGATAATCAATCAACAATAATTGTNGATTTTAATTTTGCAGAGGCATTTAAAAATATCATCCGAAATAATTATCACTCAAAATACCCCTCTCAATATTACTATTCTATTGTTTTATTCGCAGACTCAGAANGGAGGTATATGATGAACCTNACACAAAATGNCAACCCGACAAACAAACTCGTAGAATATAATGTTGGTGAAATAGGGTTTTCAATGGACTCATTATCTGATTGGTATGAAATTGAAAATAATGAAGTTTCNACTTGGGACTCATTNTCAAGAAGTCTTCAAGTATTAGGGAAAAATTTTGGGTTAGCAAATTTGGCNGATAATATCTCTTCTCAAATAGAGAGTCCTATGTCTTCATATGGTGTATCATCAAATTGGAATTATCAATTCAATCAAGTAGAAATTGACCAAATACAAAGAAGACATTATATCTCATTTATGTCTGAATTAGATTATGAATTATCTTCAATAATACAGAGTCAATATTATGATTATTATTTTTGGTTAGAAAAATCAAATATACAAGTCATAAATAGTATAACAGATAATGCCAAACTTGAAGCCTTAAATTTAAATTATACCGGTGCCATTGAACTTATTAAAATCGCTCAAAATACGTTAGAAATATTTGCTGAAGACTTTCAAAGATCTTTTAATTTCATCTATTATGGTGTATTTCTATTAGTAACTGTCATATTTTTAGCCTATTATTCAAAAATTTTATTCGAAGAATCTATATCGAAGGATGAATTTTTGAAACGTTTAAAAAATAACAGAAAAAACAAATAAATATTTTTCTATAAATTTTCTTTCCATGATGCTTTTATAAGTCTCGGGTGGTGAAATTCATCACTATTAGAAACTTTTCCCCAACTATTAAACAAACCAAAATTAGATACTGATACCTCTTCTTCTAATTTTTCAATATTTGTTATAATGATTGCATATGATCTAATCGCATCATTAGTATCAAACCAATTTGGCCTATATATTTTTGGCACTAATTGTTTGTAAATATCTTCTTCAAATAATTTATCTCTTCTCATGATACCTTTTGATATGAATCTATGTGTGCATGTTCTAGTATTCAAATCTATAAAAAATCCATTTCTAGCCTCATAGGGAAACTCTTTTATCATTACTCCATATTTTTGGGAATATGCATTCCAAATAACACCTGGGAAACTTTTTAGGTGCTCAATTAAATCATCTATACTTGCTTGAATACTATTTTCTGAATAATCTTCAACAATAGTAGTTCTTAGTAATAATTCAGGTGCAATCACAATAAATCAACTCTTATTATTTAAATCCATTAAATGTAATTTCAAATCATCAAATGGAGGATAAATACCAGGATTTTCCGCTATCCATTCATATGTAATTTTTCCATCATGTATCACAAAAATAGATCTTTTCGCAACTCCATTTAAATTATAGAATGAATTATCTTCTATTTGAAATGAATTAATCATTTCTTTATTGAAATCAGAAATTAAAGGGTAGGCTATATTGTTTTTCTTCATAAAACTGACCAAACTAAAAGGTAAATCAACGGATATTCCATATATTTGGCATTCAAATTTTTCGAATTCCTTCATATCATCATTTANCGCACAACTTGATTTCGTACAAACTCCNGTNAATGCTGCTGGNAAAAAATAAAAAANAGTAATTTCTTTTTTGTCATATAATTCTTGGATATTAATTTCTTTTATTTTGTTTTCATTATCTATAATTAGCGCGTTTGCAATTGGTGCAATTTTATTAAGTAAAACCATACGTCCAATAATTTTGGTTTTTTATAAATTCAATTTTTAGACTACTTCTTTAATTCCATTTTTTGTCCAGTTTGAACATTCCATAATTTCGCATAAGTNTCATTATTTACAAGTAANTCNGAATGNGTTCCTTCTCCATTTATCTTTCCGTTTTCTAATACATAAATTTTATCTGCATTTACAATTGTAGATAGTCGATGAGCAATCAATATTGTTGATCTTCCTTTAATTATTTTTTCAAGTGATCTTTGTATTGCAGCTTCAGTTTCATTATCCACCGAACTTGTTGCCTCATCTAAAATCAAAACTGGTGGATTTTTTAAAACTGCTCTCGCAATTGATAGTCTTTGTTTTTGTCCTCCACTAAGTTTTTGCCCTCTTTCTCCAACTAAAGTTTCGTATTTATCATCCAAACTCAAAATAAATTGATCAAGTTCTGCAATTTTAGATGCCTCTAAAATGTCATTCTCTGTCGCTTTATGATTTCCATATAATATATTTTCTCTAATAGTACCATCCAAAATGAATGTCTCTTGAGGTACTATCCCTATTGAAGATCTCAATTCATTCAATTTCAGATCTTTTATATTATGACCATCTAACGAAATAGTACCCGATTGCGGATCATATAATCTTAATAGTAATTTTATAATTGTTGATTTTCCTGCTCCAGTACTTCCTACAAATGCTATTGTTTTTCCTCCTTCAATTTTGAAAGATAATTTTCTCAAAATATTATTTCTAGATGGATAGTCAAAATTGACATCATCAAAAATTATTTCTCCTTTTACTTCTTCCTCTAATTCCACCTCTCCATCTAAAATTAGTGGTTGAGTATCTAATAAGTTTAATATTCTAGTTGTACTTGCCATAGCTCTTTGATATTGATCGAATGTTTCACCTAATGATGTCAAAGGCCATAGTAGTCTTTGTATCAAAAATATTACTACACTATATACTGCGATTTCCATTTCACCATTTATAGTAAATATTCCTCCAACAATCAGCATCCCAATAAATCCAGTAACAATGATAATTCGAATTAAAGGAGAAAATGCAGAACTAAATTTAATCGCATCTGAATTTGCTAATTGATAATCCATTGATGATTTTGATACTCTCTCAGACTCAAATTTTTCATTGGTATATGATTTAATTGTAGTTATACCTGAGAGATTATTGGAAAGGTGCGAATTTAATAGACCTACAGTATTTCGGACTTCTTTATATCTTGGTTCTAAACTTTTCTGAAATTTAAATGAAAAATAAATTATGATGGGTATGGGAATTAGAGAAATTCCTCCAATAATTAAATTTGCTCCGAAAAAAGATAATGTGATGAAAATAACAGTCACTGTTACTTGAATTAATGCATTTGCAGAATTATCCAAAAATCTCTCAAGTTGATTTACATCATCATTGAGAATAGACATTAATCCTCCTGATTTTTGGTCTTCAAACCATTCCATATCTAATCTTTGTATATGGTCGTACGCATCCATTCTTAATTTATGTTCAATAACTTGTGCTAAATTCCTCCATTGGATTTTATATAAATATTCAAATAATGACTCACTCAGCCAAATTATTAACGTTAATATTGCTAGAAATATTAATTGGTCTACCAAGTTGGATATACCAAAATTAGAAAATATTGAGTTTTCTCTCCTTACGACTATATCTACTGCTGCACCAATCAATATGGGTGGTGCAAGATCGAATAATTTATTCAATACTGAAAATAATGTTGCAGTATATATTTTCATAGAATACAGTTTTGAATATTCAAATAATCTCTTCAAAGGAGATTCAATTTTTTCCATATTCTTGTAAATTTTTAATAATATATTATTTCACTGTAACCATAATGAATTCTAATTATAAATAATTTAGTTCAATTAAATTTAAACCATCGAAAAATTGAATTAAACCTGTAATTATTATCAATATGCCAGAAAATATTGAGACGTAATTTCTGATATTATTTCTTTTACTTATTAACGAATCTTGTATAATGGGGAATATTCCACTCACCATAAAAAAAGGCAGCCCTGCTCCAAAAGAATAAAGAGTTAATAATAATATCGATATCATCATACTACTGTTTGGTACTAAAGTAAATACTGTGCCAAAATAAATTATCGCACAAGGTGCGGCTAACATTGTAAATGACAGCCCTATAAAATAGCTAATCAAAAAATTATTATCGTATCTATTTATAATTCGATTACTAAAATCACTTAATTTGTTTAACCCTTCAAAAGAAATGGTATAATTCACCAATATTAGACCCCCGAGGATAACTAATACTATTCCTTGTATTATCTGCGAATTCTCATAATTTGATGAAAAAAATCCGATAATAGATGAATAAACTAATCCAACAAACAAAAACACAGACAATATTCCTAAAGTCACCAAAAACGCAAAAACCAAATTAATATATCTGCCATTTTTACTATTTGACAAATAGGCTACATATGTTGGTAAAATTGGGAATAAACATGGTGAAATGCTTGTAAGAAATCCTAATGTTATTGCACTAATTGCAATGGCATATGTGATCATCTACTTTTTCTCCAAATAATTGATAGAATAAAAATTGTTGAAAATAAAATTAATGAACTATGTGACATATTACTCTCACTTGAATATTGTCCATTTGTTATTTGTAAATTTCTCTCAAAACTTTCAATCAGTATCTCCGCACTAATTAAAGTTCCATTCCATCTTTCTAATATTTGTCCAGATGTATCGACTAACCACGTATAGCCATTGAAAACTTGGTATTTAACACTTACACTGTTTATGTCTAATCCAAATGTCCAATTGTAGTTTCTGTTTTGTTTCATTCTCTTAACATCATCAATAGTATCCTCTGATATGGAAACCGAAATAGAAACAAAATTAATCTGATCTATAAAATCTAAATAAATTTCATTTATTGCTTCTTGATTTTTCTTGCATGCATTACACCAACTTGCTGCCCATTCTATTACTAAGGGTTTATCATAAAAATCNNTAATGGATTTTTCTTCACTATCTGTGGTTTGAAATGAAAAATCTATGGTTGAATTATCTGAATATATTGAATTCGTTTGACTTAATAGTAATATTATAAACACAGCCAGCAATTTCATTTTCATTTTTATCATTATATAATCAAGTTAAATAAGTATTTTTCAAAGGTAGATTTTCAATATTCATTTATCCTCATAATCCTATGACATCTATCATTCAATTTTAAATAAAGAAAAAAAAATAGAAAATATGGTTCAATTTGAAAAAATTAGTCCCCCTNATGGGGATNGAGTAACTATCTCCAATGGCGTTCTCAATGTCCCTGATAATCCTATAATTACATACATGAATGGTGATGGGATTGGTCCAGACATTATGGATGCTGTAAGGCCTACCGTTGATGCAGCAGTACATAAAGCATTTAATGGGGTGAAGAAAATATCGTGGTTTAAAACATATGCCGGCGATGAAGCCAGAGCATTTTATCATCCTGAAATAACTGATGATCAAATTGGTGAACTTCCGATTGATATGCAACGAGAATTATACTTGCCTAAAGATACAATCGATGCCATCAATCACTATTTAATTAGTTTAAAAGGTCCATTGACTACTCCTATAGGGAAGGGTTTTCGCTCATTAAATGTTGGAATTAGACAAATTCTTGATTTATATGCATGTTTACGACCTGTTCAATATTTTGAAGGTGTCCCCAGTAGAATAAAGTATCCTGAAGAAGTTAATTTTCATATTTTCAGAGAAAATTCAGAAGATGTTTATTCTGGGATTGAGTTTGAGTATGGTACTTCAGAACAAGAAAAAATTTATAATTTTCTAACTGATGAAATGGGTAAGACTTTAAGGGCTGACTCAGGAATAGGAATTAAACCAATATCTATCACAGGTACAAAACGATTAGTNCGAGCATCTATAAAATATGCAATCGAGCATAATCTGCCATCAATAACATTAGTACATAAAGGAAACATCCAAAAATTTACAGAAGGTCGATTTAAAGACTGGGGTTATGAAGTTGCAATTGACGAATTTAGAGAATANATTGTTACNGAGGATGAGTTATGGGCTGANTATGAGGGCCAAATGCCAGAAGGAAAAATTTTAATTAAAGATCGAATTGCAGATATCATTTTTCAACACATGTTATTACGATCATCTGAATTTTCCGTGCTAACTACCATGAACCTAAATGGTGATTATATTTCAGATGCAGCCGCAGCTTTAGTTGGAGGTGTTGGTATGGCTCCAGGTGCAAATATCAATTATGATACTGGAGTCATTGTTGCAGAAGCAACTCACGGTACTGCACCAAAATATACTGGTATGAATAAAGTAAATCCATCATCAGTCTTACTAAGTGCTGCAATAATGTTGCAATACATGGGTTGGCATGAAGCCTCAGAGTTAATTCATAAAGGCATCAAAGGGGCCATTAAATCTAAAGAAGTTACATATGATTTAGCACGAGAATTAGAGGGGGTCATTCCCATATCGACCTCAGATTTTGGTAAAGCAGTAGTAAAACATATGTAATAATTAACAATCTTTGAGAACCTTCGCATAAAATATATAATAATCTAATTAAGAATGTATTAGGAAGTGTGTAAATTTGACTGAGAATAATGTTCNGACTAATAGATCAGATGAAGAAGAAGAGCGAATTAAATCAATAGTGCGTGCATTAGGTTTTTTTTTCTTAGCGGTAGTTTTCTGGTATGCTTTTGACATTGCCAACTTATAAAAATAAAAAAAATTCGATATTCTTTTATTTATGTTGAATATTTTCCATTANNAATAANNTATNTATATTTNTATAATTTTAGTAAATTCAAGTCTCTGAATAGCTTTTATAGTGTTTTATATATATTGTTGACTCAAATTTATATTTGAATAATTTTTATATCACTTACATGTTTACTAAACTTCAAAGATATATACCATCATATTTTATCTCCATATAATATATGCAAAATGCTGATGTAATTATCGTTGGTGCTGGTCCCGCTGGTAGCAGTGCTGCCATCCGATTAGCCCAAAACGGTATCAATGCAATATTGATTGACCGAGGTATGCCTGTTGGCTCAAAGAATTTGAGTGGAGGTGTATTATGGGGTAATGATCTCGCCGAAATCATACCCAATTGGCAAGAAGAAGCACCTTTAGAACGATATATTATAAATAAAAAGGTTGGTTTCCTAAGTCATGAAGACGCAACTGTAATTGATATGCATTTTGATGAATGGAATAACTTTCCCAATGCAGGATGGTCTCTTTTGAGAGCTCCTTTTGATGAATGGTTGGCATTCAAAGCCCAAGAGGCAGGTGCATCNGTATTATCAGGAATAAACATAACTGAACTTATAGAAGAAGATGGTAAAATTGTAGGTGTAAAGCAAGGTNATGAAGAATTAAGAGCGCCTGTTGTAATAATTGCAGAGGGTGCTAATTCTCGATTGATGTTAAAACATGATTTAACTTATGATCCAGGTAAAACACGATATGACCATTCAGATTATATGATTGGTTTAAAGGAAGTTTTTGAATTAGATTCGCAAATCATAGAAGAAAGATTCATGTTGGATGAGAACCAAGGAATGGCTGGAGAATTTATTTTAGGTAACATACCAGATGGAATAAAATCTGGCGGATATTTTTATACTAATAAAAATACATTGTCTGTTGGAGTAGTTATTCATTTAGACTCATTTCCACAAAACCAAGAAAGCTCAAATNAAAATCAATCATATAAAATAGTAGAGTATTTTAAAAAACATCCATATATTGCACGTTTATTAAAAGATGCAAAACCAATAGAATATGGTGCAAAATTGATACCTGAATATGGGTATAACAAGTTTCCAAAACATTATGGTAATGGATTTTTAGTAATTGGGGATGCTGCAGGTTTTACTTTTTCAAATGGACTTGTTATTCAAGGAATTAACTATGCAATAAAAAGTGGTATTTTAGCAGCAGATGCATTTTTAGAAGCAAAAATTAGAAATGAATTCACTGCATCATCACTTAGCAATTATCAATCAAAATTAACAAAATCATATATTTACAAGGANTTCAAAAAGTTTAGAAATGTAAAAAAGATTACTAAAAATCCTAATTTATTCCATCTCTATCCTANCGCAATTAATAATGGGTTTAAAGAAGTTTTAACAGAAACAGGAGAACCAAAAGGAAATCTTTTACCTACAATTCTAAAGAATTTTAGAAAATCAGGTGCAAATTTAATATCCTTAGCTAAGGATGCTTTGAATTTCCGAAACTTATAGGTGATATTATGTCTACAGCAACAATAGAAAAATCAAACTTTATAAAAAAATCAATAAAAGAAACCATTGAAAAAATGGACATTAAAAATAAAATAGGCGTAACACAATGGGACACTGACTCCCATGAAAATGCACACATAACTGTAGATCCATCAATTTGTAATGATTGCCCTCATCATCTATGTATCGCAGGGTGTCCAACTCAATGTTTCAAATTTTATGATGGAAATATGGTTTTTCAATATGAAGATTGTGTNGAATGTGGCACTTGTGATATTATGTGTGATCAAGGTAGTGTAAGCTGGACTAATCCTCGTGGTACNTATGGGGTAAAATATGTACAAGGATGACTGTAATTTTTTCAACATATATCTTTCATTTATGGATAATTTCTTATAAATTTATTAATATACAAAAAAAATAATACTATATTTGAATATTTACTATATTTTTTTTAAATTCTCTACTCTTCTATATATCAAAAAAATTTGTTAAGAGAAGTACAGTTAAATAACTATTATTTTAAGATATAATTGTTTATGACTGAAGTCTTAAATTCAGACCTTACACATAAAACCAATCTTTCAAATTTAAATATTGGTATCTTAATAAAACAGGTTCCAATACCTAAAGAAATGCGTACTGGTGCCGATGGTTTAATGGATCGTAGTGGTAAAAGTCAAATGAACCCCCACTGTTCACATGCATTAGAAGAAGCTTTACTATTAAAAGATAAAGTAGGCGGTACTATTACTGTATTCTCAATGGGTCCTCCAAACTTTACACAATCATTGAATGAAGCCATGAGGAAAGGCGCAGATCGAGCATATTTGCTGTCAGATCGTAAACTAGCAGGGTCCGATACTTGGGCAACTGCCGAAGCCTTATCTACATTAATTAAATGGGTAGAAAAAGAAGATGGTAATAAAAAAATTGATGTATTATTTGCAGGATTACAAACCATAGATGGAGATACTGCTCATGTTGGTCCTCAAGTTGCAGGAAGATTAGGTCTGAATCAAGTTACATATGTTGAAGATATTTCTCCCTCATATGATGATAAATTAGAAGTTAGACGAATTCTAGAAGGTGGTCATCAAAAATTAAGAGTTCCAATTCCAGTAATGTTCTCAGTCACCGCCACTGCGAATACTCCTCGAGGTCCCTCTCTTACATATTCAGTTTCTGCAATTAAAAAAGAAACCGTAATCGTGGATATTGAAAAAATTGGATTGCCTGAAGAAAAAGCAGGTTTACCCGGTTCCCCTACCGTCGTTGCAAGAGTTAAAAATGTGAAAACTGAACGAGGTGTTACAAAATTTTACCAAGAAGGTAAAATGGAAGATCGAGTTAATAACCTATTAAATGATCTAGTAAATGAAATGTCAAATGAAAATAGTAATGAAATTAATGACAATAAAGAATTATCAGAAGAACAAAAAATTGAACAAGAGAAACAAAATCGAAAAATAGAACGAGATAGCGACCTCCCNTATGTAGACCTAAGAGATGGAGCTAAAGGTATCGGAGTTTGGTGTCAAACTGAAAAAGATAAATTGTCAGAAGCTGCATTAGAATTAATTGGCGAGGCTAATCGAGTTAAACAAAAATTAAACAAAGACTCGCAACAAATTACTGCTGTTATCATAGGCCCTNCTGTATCACAACATACTCAAACTTTGATAGAATATGGTGCAGATAAAGTAGTAGTAGTTGAAAATTCAGAACTCCACGATTATATGACCCTTCCATATACAAAAGCAATTTGTCAAGTTATTAAAGAAATAAAACCAGAAGTATTTTTATTTTCGGCCTCCACAATGGGTAGGGATTTAGCACCTAGAGTTGCAGCTATTTTAGATGTGGGTTTATCNGCAGATTGTACTGAATTTGATGTTGGTTATTATTCCTCAAGAAAGAAAGGACACCGTTTCGACAAAGCATTCCAAATGAAAAGACCCTCTTTTGGAGAGTCAAAATTAGCTACTATAATTGGTCCATGGACTTATCCTCAAATGGCTACTGCTCGACCAGGTACTTTTAGAGCACTATCCCCTGATAAAAAGAGAAAAGGGGAAGTTATAAATTTCAATGTGAAATTTGATAAAACAGATTGGGATGTAGAGCTATTAGAATCCGTAAGAAATGAAAATGAAATTGAATTAGATAAAGCTGATATTATTGTCGCTGGAGGAATGGGTTTAGGTTCATCAGGTTTTAAAGAACTAACTAAAATTGTCGAACAAATACAANATAACGGACAAAATGTTGAACTTGGTGCTTCAAGAGCAGCAGTGGATGCGGGTTTCATAGCTTATAAACATCAAGTTGGACAAACAGGAGTAACCGTCAGACCAACAATATATATTGCTGTAGGTATTTCAGGTGCCATTCAACATGTACAAGGTATGAAAGACTCTTTCAANGTAATATCAATCAATAGTGATCCAAATGCCAATATATGGTCCAATTCTGATTATGGTATTGTTGGCAATTATCAAGATGTCTTACCCATTTTACTNAAAAAATTACAAGATGGATANATGTTTCCCACAAATTAATAAAAATGCATATNACATAATTTCTTAATAATTACTCATTACAANATAATAGAATTTTCCTGATTTACCAATAGATACATAAATAACAGATTTAATGATAAATAGTTCAANATGACAAAAGTAAGTGTAATTGGAGGCGCAGGTTTTGTAGGTCAAATAGTAGCATTTGGATTAACAAAAAGTGAAGTAGTAAATGAAGTAGTATTAGTAGATATCATTGAAGATAGACCCCAAGGTATCGCATTAGATATGATGGAATCTACACCAATTTTTGGTTCTGACACCTATGTGAGAGGTACAAATGATTATGCTGAGATGTCGGGCTCGGATATTGTTGTAGTAACTGCTGGAGTTCCTAGAAAACCAGGTATGGATCGAATGGATCTTTTAAAAATTAATGTTAATATATGTAAATCCGTCGTCACCGAAATCAAAAATCACTGTCCCAATGCAATGATAATATATGTNGCTAATCCGGTAGACGTANTGACTTATGCTGCAATGAAAGTTTCAGGTTTCAATAAAAATAAGGTATTTGGAATGGCAGGTGTTCTAGATACTGCAAGATATCGCTCATTTATCGCAATGGAAGCAAAGGTTTCCACAAAAGATATCCTTGCTATGGTATTAGGTGGTCATGGAGATAGCATGGTACCACTACCTAGATATACNTCTATTGGAGGTCTTCCATTATCTAATTTCTTGACAAATGAGAAAATTGAAAAAATAGTAGAAAGAACTAGAAAAGGTGGTGGTGAAATTGTTAGCTTATTAAAAACAGGTTCTGCATATTATGCACCTGGAATGGCCGTTGCAGAAATGGTCGAAGCAATAATTAAAGACCAAAAAAGAGTTCTTCCAGTAGTCGCTTATTTAGATAATAAATACGGATTTTCAGATGTTTATGCCGGTGTTCCNGTAATTTTAGGTAAAAATGGTGTNGAAAAAGTNATAGAAATTGAATTGAATGAAGAGGAAACAGATGCTTATAATAAATCTATTAATCATGTAAAATTAGGAATAGAAGATGTTAAAAAATTATTAAATTAAATCATATTTCTTTCTTACAATTTATTATTATATCTCAATCAAAGTTGTTAAAAATTATATGTCTTGAAGAAATATAGTGTCTAAGAATTTGCAAATAAACAATCGAATATTATCTTCAATTATTTTGACTATACTGATAACTTCACTAATTGGTATAAGTTTATATCAAAACTATTCTGAAAACCAAGTTAATGATTTACCCGTATATAATCAAATAAATCAATTCACCTTACCGAGTATTACAGGTGAAAATTTTACCTATGTGCCAAATGAAAATCCTGTAATGATTGTTAGTTTTATGTATACCAAATGCCCCGGCGATAGCGGATGCTCATTAATTACCCAAAACATGGATATTTTAGAAGATAGACTCGAAAATAGTGAATTCCAAGATACTACCATGCTAAGTATTGATTTTGACTATGTGAATGANACAATGACTGATTTGAAAAATTATGCAACTTTATTCACAAATAATTTTGAACGCTGGAAATTTGTTTTAGGAAATGAAAATCAAACTAACTCTGTTGCAGAACAATTCGGTTTTTACTTCTCTATCAATTCGGGGCTTCAATTATCTCATGGGGAAAATGATGATGATCCATATGTTCACCCTATGATCACATATATATTAGATCGAGATGGATATATCCGAAAATTAATTCAAGGAACCGACTGGAATTTTGATCAAATACTGAACTCTATAAATTATTTAAATAGTGATAATTATAATTAAACTATTCTAAATTAAGATTTATCAACCAAATTTTTAACAATTTGCGCAAGTTTGGCAAATTTATCTTCCAAAGCTTTAATTCTATTATTTAATTCCTCGATTTCTTTTTGATTATCTCCTGAACCTCCGCCAGAAGCGCCTCCCTCTCCGGGTGAAATTAATTCTATCCCTTCGGGCAAATCTAAATTTATATCTATATTAAATTTTTTCAATAATTTATTGGTAATAATATCAAATGCAATTTGTATGTTTAATCCTGTTTTCGCAGATGTTTCCAAAAATACAAAAGTANATCCCGTTTTTGCAGCTAATTGTCTCGAATAATCTATTGCCATCTCATTCGATACTTGTCTTGTCTCAACTAAATCTGCTTTATTACCTAAAATAATAAATGTACCAACGCTACCACCTGAATTCTCAACAGCATCATCTATCCATCTATTCAGATTATATAGTGAATCAGGATCTTGAACATCAAAAATTAATAATGCAGATTGCCCACCTTTGTAAAAACTTTTCCTTGAAGTAGCGTATGCATCCTGTCCTGCTAAATCAAATATTTGAAGTGTGATATTATTATCCTCNACTTTCATTCTTTGACTCGCAAAATCAGCACCTACTGTTTTAGAATAAGAACCACTAAATCCCTTTCCCATATATCTTTCTCTGATAGAAGTCTTACCAACTGCACCATCTCCTAATAACAATGTTTTAAATACAAAATCTTTACCAGCCATTTTAATCTTATATTTACATAAAATATTCTAATATTAAAGTATTCATCATAAAATGGTCTATCTTAACCTAATTTTCTTTAAATAAATTTATCGGTTTTACTATTTGACATTTAGTCTCACCTACCTCAATAATCATCGGTTCCTTTTGTAATATTTTTTTAATTTCTAATAAATGTGATTTCATTTTAATAATTATTTTTTTATTTTTNAATTCACTAAATATTGATAAATTGTTACTATGCCATTTAATTCCAAATTTATTTAATGCCATCAAATCAATCATTTGCTCTTCATTTTTCATACCAAATCTACCTCTATAATGTTTATCAAAAATGTCTACAATTGTAAATTCTTTTGTTACGATATCCTTTGCAATCTCATTTGTTAAATACCCCCAATATCTTGCTTCAGGAAATTCGACCATCGTTGGTGCCGTCCTATGTCCACCTATGTGAGATGTCCTCCAAATTTTTACTTTTTCTAAACTTAAATTTTTCAAATATTTGTAGATAGGGTATCCATATTTTCCACAACAAATATCTCTTCTTGAATGATTGCAAACCAAAACATCCCTCTCATATTCATTATNAACTAAAAATTCGGTATTCTCATTTAGCATTATATTTTCAAAATTATCCGCCAATTTTGCAAATGGAATTTTATAAGTTTCCTTTTTCAAATTACCAATTATTCCTTNAGAATGTANATTTNTATAAAAAATTGCATGCATATGCTCAATACTTTCAATTTCATNATTATCATCCGAGATTAATTGTAATTTCCATATTATGTTTTGTTTATTTTGAATTTCATTAACTCTTTCATATATCGTCCTAATCATAGTATTCGTGTTCTCTATTTTTGGTTCCCAAGGAGAATTCTTTTTTATCAATATNTANCCTCCAAAAGTTTTAGTTTTCTCTAATTCTTTTACAGAGCCTATTAAAGGAACATTGATTGATTTACAATAACTTGAACAGTTTTCATTTATCATTATTATCTCTAATTTAATCTTGATTTGAATATTTCTTGAAAATGATTTACAATTCGTTCTTTTTCTTTCTCATTTTCATCAAAAAAATGATCTAANTTAGATGCAGGAAATAATATATATTTTTGAGCNACTTCCAAATAGAATTTNGAAATAAAAAATAAATANTCATATGTTAGNGCNNTACTNTTACTTAATTCGTTACTACGNANNATATCTTTTTTTCTCAAATAAAATTTAATTTGATTTAATTTGTCATTATACAAATTTTCAAAAAACACATAAATTTCATTGGTCAGGTATGTTCTTTCACTCACTATCAAATTATCTATTAGAATTCTTAATTGTTTGTCATTTATTTGCTTCTCATAATATGCATACAATGTAAAAAATAGT
>PBWW01000017.1 GCA_002728275.1 Candidatus Heimdallarchaeota archaeon | reverse complement strand
AGATATTTGATGAATTTATTCAGAATGTAAAAAATACTTATGACATAAATAATCAAAAGGAACTTGAGGTAATAAATAATATTCTCAATAGATTAAGTCAATTATATGAGAAAGATAAAGTAAATATAGATAAGAAAAACAACGCAATTTTTGTATATCTAGACTCCATAAATGCGTTATTTCAAAAATGGGATTTAAAATAAGTTAATAACATTGATAAAAAATTCTTTTTTCAACCAAGTGTCTATTATAATAACTAATTATTTATATAATCGATTATCTATAGTAATGTATGAAATGTAGGGAATGTGGTCAAAATATCTCATCTGATTCCAGTTATTGCCCCAACTGTGGATATGAAATTATTAATGAAGATCCAAAGGTTCGATTTTCGAGAGCACCGATAAAATATGATGGACCTAAAAAATTGTCCAGATCGAGAAAAAATAGATTGATTGCGGGAGTTTGCGGGGGGATCGAAGAATATTATGGTTTCAATGCATGGTTAGTCAGACTGGCATTTATTTTTGCAACATTCTTACCTACGATTGGAATATATGCATCTTTTTCGATTTATATGATTTTGATAATTATCATCAAAGAGTCCACACTAGATCCTTGGTCAGAATAATCAAGAATATTTCATTTTATAATTCAAATTATAAATAATAAATATATCATGATAATATGTCAATTTTATTTGACTCTCTTAATACTAGAAATTTAGATCAGATATTTGAAATTAATTTAAACCAATATTTCCGTCTCTTCGCAAATAATACAATTGAAAATTCAGGAATTTCAGAGGGGGATTACTCTGTACAAATTTCATCGGGATTAAATCATCCAGATTTCAATGCAGTTGTTCAAACAAATCTTTTAAACAATTTTGATGAAATAAAAAATGATGTTGATACATTTTTTAATAAAACAAATTTGCCTTATACTTGGTTTATAACACCGAATAATGAAAAAATGGGGTTATATAAGGAATTATTGGAACATAAATACAGATACATAGGATATGACATGATAGTAGGGGTAGAGTTGAATAACATTATAAGAAATATTAAAACCCCCAATTCACTTTATATTGAAGAAGTTAATAGCAAGGAAAAGTTAGAAATCTGGGGAGAATTGTTCATAAAATCAAGAAATATGAGAGGTATAACTGTAAGTGATTTTAATGAATTATTTAAGACTATAAATTTTAAGGAACCATATTTATTTAAAAAATATATTGGATGGTTAAATGGTGAGCCCATATGTGGATCAACTTTAATTTTAGGTGGAGGAATAGCAGTAATTTATGATCAGACTGTATTACCTAAATACAAAGATTTTGGAATATATGAGGCCATAAATGTGACTCCTTTGAAAAAAGCAAAGGAAATGGGTTTCAAATTGGGATTAGCTGTGACAAGTATTGGAGATTTAAAGAGACTGACGGGAATTGGTTTCAAAGAATTATTTAATGTGAAAAAAATGGTTAAGTTAAACGAACTACGTCGAAGAAGAAGATAATTGTAAAAATATAATTAAAGAAAGAGACCCCCATCTCGGTTTTTATCTTTATTGAGTTCTTCTTCATCTTCAAGTAAACCTTCCATAGTCTGTAACTCTGTTTCTATGGATTCTGCCTCTTGGACTAACTCATCTACCCCACAATCTGTTTGAAGTAGATCATTCATTATTTCAACAGCATATGAAGCAGCAATAGGATCGGGACGAGAGCGTTCTGCATATGGCATAACACCCATAGCAGGAAAATTTTCTAATTCTGCATACATTAATACTAATGCCAAAGGTCCGGTTATGAAAAGACCCTCATCCATAATTGGAACAGGTAATGATTTGAATTTTTCTTTAAACTTTGAAGAATATACGCCCTTAGCTAATAGTTCATCCTCTGTTTTCAATCGAGAGTCCAAACCACCGATTAAAATGGAATGGCTTAATTCATTTTTTTTCGCCCATTTGACTAAAGCTCTTGCAAAAGATCTATGTTCATATTTGTAAGGTTCAAAAAATGCAGATAGAAATATTATGTCTTGATATTTATAGATTTCAAATGGTAATACAAGATTATCATTTTTTACACTAAGAAATGGGGGCAAAAAATCAGAAAGTATCGCACCAATTCTTTCTGCACCTAGTTTTTCCACCATATGATTTACACTTATGAATCCAACTTTTCCAATTCCATAAAATCCTGTAACTAATGTACAGCCAGAGAGTTTTCCTTTATACTTATCAAGTATTAAAAATTCTATTTTTGAGGATCCAAAAGCGGATCTTGCTGACGAGTCTGACATTATTAATTTATTTAATTTTACTTAAATTTAAGTGAATTGACCTTATAATCAAAAAATTGATTAGGAAAAATTGATTCATATTCAGTAAATGTATTGATTAAATGATATGTATTAATTATGTGATGTCTATTATTATAATATGCCAATCTTGTCTGTAGAAGTACATCCAAGTATAAGACCTGATGAAATGCCTTCTGTAGTCGAAATGGATTTAAAAAATCATACAATAATAGAAGGAATTGATTTGGTNTTATCAGAGTACANAGATTTAAAANTTCAAATATTATCCGGGGGGAAATTAAACCCAGGTTATTTAATATTCANTNAGAAAACCGAGCTATCTAGTATGGGATTATTGGATATGATATTAGACAAAGATATATTGATAAAAATAGTCCCTATACTTCATGGTGGTTAAGAGTCATAATTTTGAATTTAAGAGAGTTTTGAATTCTTTGTTTGGAATTTGTGGATATTCNGTTTTTAATTTTTCTGATATTTTGTAAGATACAGTACGACCATTCAAATATTTTTGTTTATCTAANTGNCCTGTTTCAAAAAGTCGNTTTAGATAAGTGCCNATTGCAGATGTTTCACCTAATACAATTTTNCCTGTNATTGCGATTTGCTGTTCCATGATTTCTTTTGAGGTAAACCATAAATTATCAGAGAAATATGATCTAATGAAAATAGCTAATTTATCTTTCTTGGATGAATTCCAAATCTGTTCAAGACTTCGACTTTGGATAAAAACGGTGCCTTGATCGGTTTCTTGTTCTGGTATTTCGGTATATGAGACATTATTTGAAGTCAATGAAGTTATTAATGCAGTAATTTGAGCAGTGCTTAAATTTGGAGATATTTCTATTATCGTGCCATTAGGTAATTTAACTGTTGATAATTTTGCCATATACAATTATTATATTTTATATTAAAATATAAAGATGGATATATACCGAGATATTACTTTTTAGAAATTATTGAATGGCAAATTTAAGATAATATTTTTTTCTTAATTAAATCGGATATATGTTTACCATCTGCTTTGCCGCCTAATTGCTCCATTGCAATTCTCATTAACAATCCCATTGATCCCATTCCTCTTTCAGAAACAATTTGACTATTATCCGAAATTATTTTTTCAATTATTTTTTCAATTGATTTTTGATCTAACTTTTTAAGATCTAAATTAGCGATTAAATCCTCNANATTAACGTGAGATTTAGAGTTAATNATTGATGTAAATATTAATTCTANTGCATCTTTTGAAAATTTATCCTCTCCCAACATAGAGAAAATCTTGATTAATATTTGATCATTAATTTTAGATATATCAAAGCCATCTCNTCTTAAATTNACCAAAGTAGAAAGAATTGTATTTGCNACTAATGTNGGATCNACCTTGTGTTCAGTAACAATTATTTCAAANAATGAATTTTTNGGNTGTATTGATAACCTTTGTGAAAATTCTTCACTNANATTAAAATCCTTTTTGTAACGTGCNATACGATCTTCAGGAAATTCAAATTTTNTTTNAGAAATATTTGTTAAAATTGTTTGATTTAATTGATATGGTAAAGCATCTGTTTCTGGATACATTCTCGCTTTTCCTGGNAAAGGTCTAAGATAACCTGTNGTCCCNTCACTTCTAGGAGATCGAACTTCAGGTACAATACCTTGTTCCAATATCCATGAGGACANNACTTGTTTCAATCCATTTANAGANTTTTTTGCTTGTTCTNNAGATGATANTAAAATAATGAANGCATCATTTTCTTNTAATGATAACTTTTTTTNNATTGATTTTATTTCNNCAGAAGAAAGNTCATAATTNTCAATTTCATCAGANTGCATTATACCNCCTACCTCTGNNATAACTTTACAAATTTGTGAAAATTCAGTTCCTAANCGATANTTTTTCTGTAATTCAAATTCTAATAATCCTTTNAATTTAGGNANTTTTGAGATGAANACTTGCTTTCCTAATTTCATATTTTTTTGAATTATGGATACTTTAGTATCACTGAATAATTCTGAAATATTTATTATTTCTAATTCACGGATTAATTCTATTGTAATATTTCGAATTTTAAATAATTCTAATAATTCCAACATTCGCTTTTGTCTAATAGCTTCATTTTTTGAGTATAGGGGGATCAAATCAAGATCAGATACACCTTTTATTTCAATTCTTGTACCTTTAGATATGGAGATATTTAGATCTTGTCTAATAGTACCTTGACCTCTTCTTACCCAACCGGTAGTTCTTAATAATTCACCAATTCTTTTTGCAACACTTAAGACCTCTTCAGGATGAGACATATCTGGACCTGTTGCAATTTCTATCAATGGAGTGCCTAATCGGTCTAATCTATAATGTTTAATCCCATTTTTTGTACCTGTATTTTTTGCAGAGTCCTCCTCTAAATTGACTTGAACAATTGAAATTTTATTACCATTTACTTCGATGAATGAATTTTGAGATTTGTAAGCAACCATGGCAGTTCTTTGAAATCCNGAAGTNTTACTACCATCNATGATGGTTTTCCTTGANATAAGGATTTCATCNACCAAATTTAATTTNAAAATATTTTTTGAGATAGCTAGAGTTCTAAATAATGCTTCTTGATTAATTGGCATAATTGGTTCTTCATCGAGTTCAATTAAACAAGTTGTGTCATGATATCCTTCATATCTTATTTTATATTTTTTTAATTTTTCNAAATTTGCACTGATATCAATTTCTCCTGTTTCTCCCGAGACAGCACGTTGTTGCCTAATAACTGAAAAATCAGGNGTATCATCTCGGATAATTACAGGACAATTACAAAATAATTTTGATCCAAAATTATGTGTATCTTTTGTTGAATAATTAGCGATTAACTGTTGATGAAATTCTAAACCTGACAGAAAACCTTCATCGCTAAAATTAATTTCATCAGGTGCATATTTATCAAAACTACTCATTTTGAGAATACTCCTTAAATTTAATGGACAGGTTTATTTCTCCCGCAATATTTTGTTCCATCGTAGCTCTTAAGTCTTCATAATCATAATTACCCAAAACCCATCCTAATTTCAGTAAAGCAGTTTCAGGCAACATATCTTGAAGATATGAAACTCCTATTTGGTAGTTGGACCTCAGGGCTCGATATACGAAGGGGTGTACACGACCATTAAGACATTGACTAGTCATACCAACATAAATATTTTCTTCAATAGCTCTTTGGATAGAAGGGGTCCAAGACATATTTGTTTTATCGGGATAAGTAGGAACATGACCTAAACCCGTACCTTCTATAATAATTCCTTTAACATTTCGATCAATATACCAATCTAATAACTCTGGATTAATACCTGGATATATTTTAATTAATGCGATATTATCATCAAATTTATTCATTAAATGAACATTCCCATCACTTCGCTTTGGGATATCATCTATTAATTGAGTTATTTTACCATCAGGAGAAATTAGACCTACAGGAGATTCATTAATTGTTTGAAATGCATCACGACGAGAGGTATGCATTTTTCGAACTTTAGTCCCCCTTGATAGTTGAATATAATTATCATCGGAAGTGTGATGCATTGCTACTAATACTGAGGCAAAATCAGATTTTGCTGCAACTCTTGAAGCTGCAATTAAATTCGTTGCCCCATCATAGGAACCTCTATCAGATGATTTCTGCGCCCCAGTCAAAACTACAGGCATTGGTAAATCTTGCAACATGAATGATAGTATTGCGGAGGTATAACCCATGGTATCAGTGCCATGAGTTATAACAACTCCATTAATATCATTATCATTAATTTGAGAAGCTACTTCTTCTGCTATTTTTTTCCACTCATTTTTGGATAAATCTTCAGAACCAAATGAAAAAAGATGTTTAACATCTTCAAATGTAATCTCTTTAAATAATTCAGGTAAACCTGCGAATATTTCTTCAGGTTTCATCGCCATAACGACACCTCCAGACTGATAATCAATTCTACTAGCAATTGTCCCTCCAGTTGACAGTAATGATATTTTAGGAAGATTCTGTGATTGGGTTGCATTTTTTATTTTAAAATCTTCAAGTTTGATGGACCCACTTAGTTTCTTAAGTGTAGTATCATCAGTATATTTAATGCCAATATTATATCCGTTTTCTAATTTAATTATTATATTGTTTTCACTACCTAATTCGTTTTGAGTAATTAAATTACCAATTAAGGTCTTATCGTTTTGATTTATCTCTATTTTATCTCCAGGTAAGATATCTTTTGATTTTAATATTTTGATAATGTCGGAACTATAATATCCATATGTTGATTCTATAGTGGATATTATATCATTATCTTTATTCATAAGGCATCAAATAATACTATATTCAAAATTGTTATGGATGTAGTCATAAACATATCATAGTTGATAAAAAATTTTGCATTAATTTACAGAAATGAAATATTAATATTAAAAAGACAAAATTTATTCGGAAGGGCCATCAGTTTTATACTGATCAATATGACTTTGCCAAATTCTTCGAATACGGTCTGCAATAGGACCTTCTCCTTCAACTCCACCTTCTTTTACTTTATATCGATCCATTACAACAATTGTTTGAGTATCATCATAATATTTGACCCCTGATTTTTTGAAAACTTCTTCTAATGCAGTTTTCAATCCTGCGATATTGAATGGTGCTTCCCCTAGATACATTTCAGAGATAATCTTTCCTGATAAGAACAATCTATGATGATTTACATCATTTACTGTTGCATCACCCAAAATCATAGACATGTCATCTGCGTTTAAACCGATCAAGAGACCTTTAATTTTCTTTCCATTTGTGGTTTCAATTATTACATTGTGACCAGCAAATGCATTCATTTCAGTTTTATAATTACGTGATAAATTTGCGGACATTAATACCCTCTATTCACATTTTACTTGCTATTATAATTTAATTTTGTAATAAAACAAATTAGATGCAATGACATNCAAATGTAACATTAATAGGAGATGCAGTTTNACNATTTANTNGGTATGACCTATAGTATTTCCAAATGGGATGGATTAGCAAAATTATCACAGTTAAAAATAAGTGAAAATGTTTCAAATATGCCGACTCTATTCCCTGTGGTAGATCCTAAGCAACAAAAATTTGATATAAAGAAACTAAAAACTGAATTCAAGTTTAATCAGGTAATAACTTCTTCATATTTAATGTCAAAAAGAATAGGACATACAAAATGGGATGATTATCCTAAAGTGAGAGATTATATAAATTTTGATGGAAATATTATGATGGATTCAGGTGCATATCAAGTCATGTTATATGGAGACATTGAATTAGGTGTTAAAGATACTTTATCACTTCAGATTAATGTGGATACCGACATAGGAGTGATAATGGACCATCCAATTGGTTATGATATTAATTACCATGAAGCGAAAAAAAGAGTAGACCAAACATTAGAAAATATTGAAGAGTCGATACCTTATTTAGATCAAAATATAATTTGGACGCTACCTATACAAGGAGGAAAATATCCATCTTTAATGGAATATTATCTTGATGAGATTTACAAGAGAGATTATTTAGATTATTTTGGAATGTTTGCATTAGGTTCTGTGGTCCCCGTAATGATAAATCAAGATTATAAAACATTAGTGGATATGATTTCAATTGCTAGAAAATATTTACCGGAGGACAAACCATTGCATTTATTTGGTGCAGGGCATCCATCAATATTTTCATTGGTAACTTTCTTGGGATGCGATAGTTATGATTCTGCAGCATACACATTAATGGCAAAAGACCAAAGATATATGACAACTAGTGGCACATATCAATTGATTGATTTNATAGAGTTACCATGTTCATGTAAAATTTGTAGCAACCATAATGTTGAGGATTTGAAAAAATTACCTAAGTATGAATTGGAGAAAAAAATTTCTATGCACAATTTATATGTGTCAAAGGCAGAAATCAACAATATTAAACAACATATTAATGATGGAAACTTGTGGGATTTGATAATGAAAAGAAGTTCATCGGTCCCTAATTTAAATTTAGCAACAGATGCAGCCATAGAGAAAGTAACTAATGGAAATTTATATAAAAAATATTTTTCAGGATTACATTTGATTAAAAATGAAATGTTACGAATTAAAGAATTAAAGGACTTAAAGAAACCAATTTTGAAGAACATTAGCTTAGGTTTCATTAGTAGTCTAAAAAATGATGCAAATAAAAAATGGTTAATTATTGCAGTAAGTAATTATTCTTCTATTTATGGGAAAATACCTGAGCAACAAATTACAAAATATAATAATGAAAATTACAAAATAATGTTACTTATCCCTGCGATAGGTATTATACCATATGGTATTAGTGACGCATACCCTGTGGGACAAATGATTACAGAAATATTAATTCAAGATTTGCCCATTGATCAAATAGTTAGTCAAATAAAATTATTGAATGAAAGAGGTGTTGATAACATAATTTTGTATAAGGAAGATGATTTTGATCTATTTTTTGAGAAGTTAAGAAATTATGTTGAGGTTCTAAAAACAATCANAGTAAAATCTTTAATTACAGGTTTAAATGAGGAACTAAGATAAAATTACAACTCATTTACAAATGTCATTTAATTATTTAATTTGAAGATATTTTTTTACAATAATCAGCATGGAGTCTAACGGGTAATGCCATTTTTGCATCAAGTAATTCTAATGTTACTTCTTGATTTCCTTGTTCAATTCTCATTACCTTTGCTTTGTAGCCACTAAATGGCCCATCTACGATTTCAACAATATCACCCTCATCTAATCCTTGTATTGAAGGTACTGGATTTAATTGTTCAACCAAATCTGAGATTGGGACTTCTTTATCTTGTATAGCCCTGTTTGATAGGATACGGATATCTGCGGCTAAATCTTCAACCTTTGTTTGACTTTCCCCCTCAATAAAACAATAACCTCGCATCATATCTGAAATTAATATAGCAGTAACTCCTGAATTTTCTTTATTTGCTTTTAATTCTGATAAATTAGCTAAACTTTTTTCTTGACCCATTTGGGCACGGAAACAATATATTGGCATTTAAATCTTATCCTGCGGTGGATTCTACAACAAAGTCGACAATAAATCCAATTATAAATCCTATAAATCCTATGAATAAGATACCCAAAGAAACTATTCTTGAAGTAATACCTAATTCTTTTCTTTTTGGCCTTCGAGTACTATTAAATAGTAGCCGTTTAGATTTCGTCCAATAACGGGTTGCGACTTGAATTACTCCCATCTATTTATGATTATTTTGCATTGCTTTAAATTAATCGATACCTTCGAAATTATATTTTATTTTTAGTGAGCCTTTATGATAGTTTGATTATCAATGATAGTTATGTCAAGTACTTATTTTTATTTGTTAAATAATTTTTTTTCCTATTTCCAAACTTTTTATTTACATTGAGATTTTAGAAATTATGAAAATTTATACTAAAACTGGTGATGATGGAAAAACTAGTATAATAGGGAAAAAAAGGATTTCAAAAGATGACATTAGGATAGAAGCTTATGGAAGTGTAGATGAATTGAATTCATGGTTAGGAGTGATTTATAACGAAGTAAATGAGAAAAATGCATCATTAATAAAAAGAATCCAATCAGATTTGTTTGAGGTAGGTGCGGAATTGGCATCTGAAAAAAATGAAATGAATCTTGCAAAAATTGAGCCAAATATCCTTGAAGAAAACATAGATAATCTATCAGAAAAACTAGAACCGCTTAGATCGTTTATTTTACCTGGTGGATCTATAACCGCATCAAAATTACATTTTGCGAGAACAATTTGTAGGCGAGCTGAGAGGAGAATAGTATCTCTATCTAAGGTAGTTGATGTGAGAGACAGGATTATAATTTACATGAACCGATTATCTGATTATCTATTTGTATTGGCTAGGTATGAGAATGCAATTTCTGATGTTACAGAAATAAAATGGCCCTTGGAATAAAATAATTACAGGTTCAGAAATGTCAATTTTTCTTCATAGATCATGATTAGTGTCTCAGAGTGTTGCATGTTCTTCATCACCTGTTAATTGTGATTTATTGTCAAAAGTTTAAATCTATGGTTTTGTTTGTACATATAAGTGCTTAACTGATAAAATAATAGCGCCAGGGGGATTTGAACCTCCCGATCCCGAGGTTATGAGCCTCGTGAGTTAACCTGGCTACTCCATGGCGCTAGTAATTCATCTGTTAAATTATAGTTATTAAAATAATAGTTGACTATCAATATGTGTTATATTTGTTTATTAAAATTTATTGCGTATTGTAATTGCATAACTATTATATTCACATAATATAGTGCCTCTAAATATACTTTAGTAGGTGAAAAACTTTTAAACATATGACATTTATGAGCGTTCTGTAGCTATTCTAATAATAAGCTATGAGATGAAGTTGATGGCAGTATTATCACCTCCCATGTTAAAAGAAATGATAAAAGAGTCTTATAATAGAATTAATAAAAAAAAGGAATATTTGAATGATCTGAATGTATTTCCTGTTCCTGATGGAGACACGGGTCTTAACATGACAATAACTATGAGCAAAGTAGTTGAGGAATTAGACAAAGCGGATGATTTATCTATAAAAAATGCTGCGAAAGCAATTGCCAAAGGTGCATTTGTAGGAGCAAAGGGGAATTCAGGTGTTATTTTGTCTCAATTTTTTGTAGGCTTTGCAAAATCGATAGAAGATAAGGATAGTATAACTACAGAAATATTTGCGAATGCATTAGTAAGCGGATCAGAACGAGCTTATAAAGCGGTAACTAATCCAAAAGAAGGTACCATTTTAACAGTAGTAAAGGAGACTGCNGATGAGGCATTATTNAAAGCAACTGAAGGANTATCTTGGAGAGAGGTTGTAGAAGCATGNTATNATAGGGCNCAAAAAGCAACAGCAGANACACCGAATTTGCTTAAGGATTTAAAAGATGCNGGAGTNATAGACGCTGGAGCGTTAGGNTTTGTATATTTAATTCAAGGATGGTTATTTGTTATAGCNAACTCATTTGATGGGCCAAAAGTAATATCAATGAATAAGAATTTGGAAGGATTACATAATAAAGTCGATACTAATCAAAGTGTGAATGATCTTTTATTTCAATATTGCACTGAGGCTTTAATTTACGATTGNGATGATACTGAGGAAAATGTAAAATCAAATTTTGATGATAAAGGTGATTCTTTGATTGTGATTAGTGATGAAGGATCATTAAAACTTCATATACATACAAATAGCCCGAATGATATTATAAATCAATTTGCAAAATTTGGAAAACTTAAAGCTGCAAAAATAGATGATATGAAATCTCAAACATTAATTGCTCATTAAATATTATTATTTTAGAAAATTGTCATATTGAAATTATGAAATAGATTGATGAATAATAAAAATGTATTATATTACTAATCTAAAGGGAACTAATGACAAATGGTAGAAAGGACCAAATTATCAAATTATTTTTTGTGCTGATCTTAGTATACCTATTTATTTATGCAATATTATCGATATGGTTAATAGTATTCCCATTTCAAAATTTTTCAGTATCAATTTTAAATTTCTTTTCATTAACTTTAGAGTTATTGAGTGTTTTAAGTGTCTTAATGATTTACTANCATTCAATCAAATCATATAGTTATGANTATGACAAATANGATNTTTTTTCNAATGGTGAANTNATTGATGATGAATTGATTGATGATGATCAATGCGAGAGCATAGCTTTAATTATTCCTATTTACAAGGAAAATGATAATTTAGTCATTAACACCTTAAAACACATTTTAGATTTAGATTATCCGAAAGATAAATTGGATATCTATTTGGCTCATGATGGGGAATTAAATAATAATTTAATAGATTACTCGAGTAAAAATAATATTAATTATGTTAATAGAAAGGTTAGATTAAACTTTAAAGCAGGAGCAATAAATAATATAATAAAAAATATCAATAACACATATTTCTTTGTAATTGATGCAGACCATATACTTCGAGAAAAGTCCTTGAAAGTTGCGATGTCCATTGCAAAAAAGGAAGATGATCCAATNTTAATTCAGATGAGAGCTGATTTTCATAATTTGGAAACATGGCTACAAAAAGCGAGTTGTTATTTGCATTCACAATTTTTTGGGGTATATCAGAAAAGTAGAAGTTTTAGGAAAAATGCATTATTTGCGGGTACAACGGCATTGTTAAATCGAGAAAAGGTATTGAAATATGGAGGTATATTAACAAAAACAATTGCAGAAGATACTGATAGTTCGGTGTATTGGATTATAAATGGTGAGAAAACAGTTTACGTGGATTGGATTGCCTCTACTGGTTTAGTACCATGGGACCCTATATCACAAATAAGACAAATATGGAGGTGGAATAATGGACTGACAAAGAGTTTGAGAACTAATTTCAAACAAATTATAAAAACAGAAAAAATTAGTATTGTAACTAAATTAGATATTTTGAGTACATTATTTTTATCTTCTTTAGGATCATTGTTATGGAGTTTGAATTTTATTTATGTATTTATGTATTTTAATGAGATTAATTACATAAGAGCAAGTATAGGTAATGAAATATTGATAGCTATAATTTTATCTGCATCTATTTTTGTGTTGGCATTGTCATCTTTTGTTTCGGATAAAAAATTAAATTCTAATTTTAATAGATTAAAAATATATGATAAATTTTTTGTGGTAAACTTTTTGGGATTTTTAACTTTGGCATCACAACCATTTTTGATTGATGGCATAATTAAAGCATGGCTCAATAAAAATACCATATTTAAGAGAACACCCAAGACAAAAGAAATGAGTAAAAAGAAAAANTCNATTAAAATTAAATATCTNACTGNNTCAATTTGTATTTTCATATTTGGAATTGGATTTGGGATACTATCATTGCAATCATTTTTGATTAGAAGTTTATTCTTTAGTTGGTTTATAGTTGCATTCATAGCATCGTTAATACCACTAATGATCGCGATCCCTAATTATAGAAATCTAGAAAAATATTTAGAGGAGAAAGAAAAGGTATTCTCTTCATTAAATATTGACGGATAGAATTAAATTCCAGTACTACCAAAACCACCATCNCCTCTTTTTGTATCATCTAAANNATCNTTTTCTAAAAAAGTAATTTTTGGTACTGGTCTGATTGCGATTTGTGCAATTCTTGAACCTTTTTTAATTTCATATGGTTTATTCATTGTATTTTTTATTATAATTTTAATTTCTCCCCGATATCCTGAGTCTATGGTACCGGGGGAATTTAAAATCAATAATCCATGTTTATAAGATAGACCTGAGCGTGGCCTTATTTGTGCTTCCCAACCATTATTAATTTGTAGAGCGATCCCTGTTGAAACTAATATGATTTCATTAGGATTAATAATAAAATTAGAGTCGGAGTATAAATCAGCACATGCGTCATCCTCATGAGCAAAAGTAGGAATTTTNGCGTTAGGATTAAGCTTTTTGACAAATATTTCCATAATAAATTATTATGTTATTGATTAATAAGCTTTTTTGAAATTATAATCATATAAAACAATTTAATGTGAGGTGTAATTATGGATTTAAAATTTATAAATAATAAATAATTTTATTTTTTTGGATTAATAAAATTAAATAATCATTAAGTCTTTATTTCTTCAATTTTAGTAAAAAAATAATGGAAATGGATAAAAGTGAAATTCATAAGTCTGAAATGGATGAACATTTAAATTTTAGAAATTATATGAGAGATCTTATCTTAGGGGTAAATGACGGACTAGTATCGGTTTTTGCCTTAGTTCTCGGAGTTGCAGGTGCGGGATTTCTACCTATTAATGTTCTTTTAGCAGGGATTGCAGCTGCAGTGGCTGGTGCAATATCGATGGCAATTGGAGAATATATATCAACAAAATCACAGGAACAAGTTTATGATGCCGAAAAAGAACTAGAGAGACAACATATTAGGGATCACTTGGATCATGAAATAGAGGAGCTTTATGAGTTTTATTCCGCTAAAGGATTTGAAGGAAAACTACTAGATCAAATTGTGGAAAAAATTGCGAGTGATGAAGATGTATTGTTAAAAGAAATGATGTTATTTGAATTTGGAGTATTAGAGGAAGAGAGAAGATCTCCAATTAAGGCGACCGTGATCATAGGAATTGCATTTTTAGTAGGAGCATTTCCTCCAATTATACCGTTTATCTTTGTCAATGACACTATGACAGGGATATTGTGGAGTACTATTTTATCATTATTTGGATTGTTTATGGTTGGATGGATAAAGGGATTACTTGTAAAAAGCAATAAAATTTTAGATGGATTAGAAAATTTTGGATTAGGGGCAGCTGGTGCAGCAATAACATATCTGATAGGATTAATGGTCGGAGGAAGTGTGTGATTTTAGTTTAATTGCTAAAAATATATATTTGATTGTGTATTTTATAGGATAGAGATAATATGGTTAGAGAAATTGATCTTAAAAAAATTTTAAGAAGATTTGTAAAAGAGGATTTACGAATTATTGCAACGTTTATGTTTGTATTATTATTGATAATTTATGGATTTGTTATGTTAATGGGTTTCATAAGTTATGGAAATGCGGATTTTAGAACACCATCGGTTAATCCAGTGAATAAAGCAGGATTAATGGATAGTGATATGGACTCTCTGCCAGATATAATTGAGGGAACTGTGGAACAACCATGTGTTAGAGGTCAGTCAGTATATAGAGAAGATGGATCTAGAATAGGAGCTTGTACAGGCACCAATCCAAATGAATTCGATAGTGATGGAGATCTTTATAGTGATGGAGTGGAGGATGCGATAGGTTCGGATCCCAACTTTTTCTTAAATCCAGGTTGGATTTATATTGTAGCTTTTATTTATCTATGTGTATTTTTGTACTTCCAAGTATACAAAGGTGATCCTTTGAGAGAGTATAAAGAGTTTGAAATGAAATATAGTAGTGGTGTATCTGGTGAAGGAGGAAATTTCGCTTTTGGAGGTACATCTGTTTTTGGTACCAAAAAAGCTTCAGAGGTTACTGAGGATGAAAGAAGAAAAGCAATAGAGGAAGATGTAAGATTCAAAAGAATGACAGGAGAACTAGGGCAAGAGAAAGTAAAAGTCAAGAAACAAAGAAATTTTGGAGCCTTGATTATTCAAGGAACAATTGCGATACTTATTTCAATATTTATATTTATAATAGCAAATCAATCATTGCAAACCTAATTAAATATAATCAAAATTAAATCTTGGAGTATCATATAATAATTCTATACCATTTTTTGTAACGACAACATCATCTTCAATTCGGATACCGAACTTATTTGGCAGATATATACCTGGTTCGATTGTATGACAATTTCCTATTTTAAGGTTATAATTATTATTTCCAACAATGTATGGTTCTTCATGAACTTCTAATCCGATACCATGACCTAATCGATGAGTGAAATAGTCCCCATAATTTTTATTTGAAATATGTGATCTTGCTAATTGGTCTAATTCATTACCAGTATTATTTATGGACCCGTTATTTAAGGCAGATCTATTTGCATCATAAACAATTTGATAAATTTCTTCAAATTGCTTGGGTTTACCAAATGGGATAGAAATTGTAATATCACCTTGATAACCATTTATTGATGTTCCAGAGTCTATGAGTACCACATTATCATTTTTTAGTTTTTTAGAGGATGGATATCCATGAGGTATTGAACTATTATCTCCAAATTGAATAAGAGCAAAACTTAAAGGGTTATTTGATAGGTTTCTTGTTTGATCACTCAATATGGGAAGAAATTCTTTTTCTGTAATTCCTTCTTTCAAATATGGAAGAGATGCAAGTATTCCTTCTGCAGAAGCTTTAGATGCTCTTTTTAGTTGTTTT
>PBWW01000016.1 GCA_002728275.1 Candidatus Heimdallarchaeota archaeon | reverse complement strand
TAATGCATCAGATATTAATCTCTCAACAGCATCTTCAGATTTAGCTTGAACCTTAAAACCTCCAAATTTATGTTCACTTTGCGGAGTTAAACCAAGATGCCCCATTACAGGTATTTCTGCTTCAATAATTGCTTTAATCTTATCTAAAACCCGTTTTCCTCCTTCCAATTTTACTCCATGGGCGCCTCCATCTTTAACTAGCCTTATTGCATTTTTTACCGCTTCTTCTTTACTCACAGTATAACTTCCAAATGGCATATCTGTGATAACCAATGCTCTCTCAGTAGCTCTTGCAACAATACTTGAATGATAAACCATCTGATCCATTGTCACAGGGATTGTAGATTGTAGACCCATATGAACAAAACCAACTGAATCTCCAACCAATAAAATATCAATTTCAGCCTCATCTAATATTTTCGCCATCAAATAATCATATGCAGTTAGCATTGAAATTTTTCTTTTCTCTTTTTTTGCATTTAGTATAGATGGGATGGTCACCTTTGACTTCATATTATATTATCTAATAATCTTCACACAATATATATTTTAGCAATCTTAAACAATTTTATTCTTAACATTTTTCAGCTTTGTCATATTTTATTTGATATGGATATTTTTGATTTGACTCATAATGATTATTCAAATAGAAAAAATGTACATGACATTAATGATCGCAAAATGGTCAATCTTATAAAAAATGATCCTGAATCCTACGAAGTTTCAAAATTTGTTATCCTTGGTTGTCCACAAGATTTAGGTGTAATACGAAATGGAGGTCGCAAAGGATCTTCAATAGGACCAAATGCTATAAGATCTCAATTCTATAAAATGAGTTATCCAAAAGAAATAAAGAATATTTCAATTTTTGATCTCGGTGATTTAATAATATCATCAGATCTTGAAGATATTCACATAAATCAAGAAAAAGTTGTAAAAAAAGTATTGAGTGATGATAAAATACCAATTGTATTAGGGGGTGGTAATGATATATCATATCCTGATCTTAAAGCTCTATATGCCACANCTAAGAATATTTTNGCTGTAAATNTCGATCAGCATTTAGATATTCGTGATATGAGCAAACGTAATAGTGGAACTCCATATAGAATNTTAATTGAAGAAAATATACTAAATAATAATAATTTCATAGAATTNGCAATCCAACAATTTTCAAATTCATACATTTATTATAATTTTTTAGAAGAACTCAATTTCCCNATTTTCACATTGGATGATATCAATGCAAAAGGATTACCAAAAATCTTTGAACTAATCAAAAATAAAATCTCATCACAAAATATTTTTTGGGGGATCGATATGGACTCTATCAAAGCATCAGATGCACCAGGAGTAAGTGCTCCATCTCCCACAGGTCTCACTTCAGAACAAATTATTGCTATTGCAAAATTTGCAGGAAGTTTTACTCAATCTAAAATTTTTGAAATTACNGAAATGAATCCATTGTTTGATATTGATCACCGTACCGCAAAATTAGCAGGTCATTTAATTTTAAATTTTATAAATCAAAAAAATAAGATCGAAAANGTCGTCTAATTTAATTTTTAAATTTTTTATTTCTCATAATTTTAAAGTAAGGTAATTGTATTTTCTCACCTCTACATTTAGGGCATTTACTCGGTGCTTTTGCTTTTGAATTTGAAAAGAAATAATTACATAATAGACATGTAGCTGGTTTAATCATCAATAAATATTCTGAATTATTTCTTAAGCTAGTTCTAATATGTTCTATATCTTCTTCAATACCTGACTGTGACTTATTCATTATCCTTGCAAAATCTACCGCAGTTCCTTCAAATTCCTTCATTTTTTCTATAAGTTCCTCTCTAGTCATTCAAAAACACANTAATAATCAAATATTTAAAATTTAGATAAACCATTTGTTCTATTTATCATTAACTTATTTTTTTACTCCAATATCATATGAAATTAGATAAATAATTAAGATATTAGNTTGGAATATTGACTAATCACAGATATTATTCTTTAGACTTAATCAGGGGTTTTGCAATACTTGGCATTTATCTGATTAACATAAGTCTATTTGCATACACAGAGGATGAACTATTTTCATATTATAGTTCATATTCTGAAATACCTAACACATTATATGACACATGGAACCTTNTGTTATATTCGCTAATCTCTNTATTTGCTGAGCAAAAAATGATGACATTATTTTCAATGTTATTCGGAGCCAGTATAATATTGTTAACTGATAAACTTGATGTCAATAATAAAGANACTACTTCTATTTATTTTCGACGCAATCTATGGTTATCTATTCTTGGTGTTATACATTTGTTGATTTGGTATGGTGATATTTTATTTGTATACTCTATATCTGCAATTATCATTTTNCCATTTCGAAAATTAGGATGCAAAAAATTATTAATTTTAGCNATCCCNATAAATATAATTGCAACAATTTTTCAAAGCTCGACTACTCCTGCATATTTTGATAATTCAACGATGANTAATGGTTTCAAATCTATCATTATCTTTNCTGATTTAATATTAGAATCATCANTATTTATTCTATATATCTTACTCTCATTCTCAAATATGCTTATAGGTATGGCATTTTATAAATCGGGATTTATTTTAGGGTCATTTGATGATCAAATATATCNAAAATTAGCAAAATATCTAATTCCAATGGGAATATTCCTCACATTAACAGGCATCACTGTAAGTGAGTTACAACCCTATTACATTTCATTAATTTCCCCATCAGCAGTATTACAATCAACAGGCTATATTTCATTAATAATTTTACTCGAACGATCAAATATTCTTAAATCATTTCAAAATAGAGTAATCGATATCGGACAAACTGCATTAACTAGTTATCTTTTTCAAACTATAATATCTATCCTCATTTTTTATGATGAATTCATAGGCTTACGATCAATGAATTTAGACATGACATTTCAATTATTAATCATAATAGTTGTTTGGATGACTCAATTAATTACCATTCCTNTTTGGGTTTCAAAATTCCGATATGGTCCATTTGAATGGCTTTGGAGAACTTTATATTATCTTGAAATTCAAAAATTAAAAAAATAGTAAATTTAATTATCNTTTATCGCAATCATATCAATCTCNACATTCGCATCCATCGGTAAACTCACAGCTACAGTAGTTCTCGCAGGATACTTACCATCAAAATAACTCGCATATAATTCATTAACTTCAGAATAATACTTCATATCNGATAAATAAATGGTAGTCTTAATTACACTCTTAAATGAACTTCCGCCTTTTTCTAAAATTGCTTTTAGATTAGCCATTATTTGTTTNACTTCACTTTCTATATCCTCATTTTTCAAATTACCATTAACAGGGTCTAAACATATTTGACCTGATGTAAAAATTAAACTTTGGAATATAATTCCTTGTGAATATGGTCCCAATGCACCTGGTGCTTTATCAGTTACTATTTCATTCATTTAGTAATCATATACTCTAACGATATAAAATNTGTCTCAAATTTTTGTTTTTTTGACATNGGTAAAAAGAAATTATAACTAACATTTAATNGATTGCCAAAATTATAATTAATAGTAATGTTTNATCAAANAATGTGGCTTTAATAATCTCTTTTTTAGCAATTTCATTGGGTTATCTATTAGGTTCAATTCCTCCTGCATATATTCTTGGCAAATTATTACATGGTGTAGATATTAGACAACAAGGATCAGGTAATGTAGGTGGAGCCAATGCAGGTAGACTTTTTGGGAAAAAAGTATTCATCATGGTAGCTTTATTTGACATTTTTAAAGGTACAATTGCAGTTTTTATCGCTACTTTAATTGTACCTGGTAATACCGCCTCGTCAGGTTTATTTTCATCGCCCGAATTATTTTATGCCCTAACAGGTTTCATGGCCATTGTAGGCCATTGTTACTCTATGCTTTTAGGTTTTTCAGGNGGAAAAGGTGCTGCCACAACAGCGGGAGTCGTTTTAGCATTTGATCCAATTATATTCGTAATCTTACTGTCTTCTTGGCTAATAACTGTTGGAACTACTCGATTTACCTCATTAGGAAATTTAGTTGCAGTTTCTTTACTTCCATTCACATTTAACTTTTTACAAGANTATGAAGAATATACTCTATTAGGTTGGTTGATCTTAGTNTTGATTTTTTGGAAACACAGAGANAATATCGTTAGATTGATCAATGGAGAGGAAAGAAAATTTGGAAATAAGGAAAAAATCCAATCAAACGTTGATGATCAAAAATAACTTTTTAATTCATCTTCCATTTTTTCTAACTTAGCTATATTGACATCTATTTTTTCTTTTGACAATTGATATTCTTTTATAATCATATCTTTTCTTGATTTTCTTGCNATTCTCATTATTTGTANCGCTCTATTTGGTAAAGGTAATCCGGATACTATCCCCCTCAACTTTGCTTCACTGCCATAAATTTCATTTGTTTTCACAATTTTAATGAATGGATTTACTTCTCTAAATGCTCTAAATAATTTCCTAGCCTCAAATTCTATTTGAAAACTTAAACTCTCATTTGAATCTTCCACATTAAATAACCCAAAATAAGCATTTTTGGCATCAAATACTTGTTCTTCAGATAAAGCTGTAGTTGACATCACACTCTCAGCNATTACATCTGAAAATCTACTAGCTTTAATTTGGTTACCCTTATCNGATAAATTTTCAGATATAAATACTGATATCCCGGGCGTATGCATAACATCATACAAATCATCTGCACCTGAACTAAATTCTTCTGTCACAAACTCCTCNTATGACGCATATAATAAATCTGCAAATGCAGTAGGTATCACGTTTAATCTACTTCTTGCAACATGCGAAAAAGGCTTGTCATACTCTTTCAAATTAGGTTTATTATCAAGTAATAAAATNGGGTTCCCATAATTTTCCTCCTTGAANACAATTTCATGCATAAATAATGATATATTGTATTGTACCCTTGAATTTTCAAATGACTCTGGTAACAAAGTAAGAATTGGTGGACTTCTATTATATTTTTCATATAATAATTTAGCAATAATTAATGAACAACCTAATCCTGTTGCTCCAGCTCCAGTTGTTATTATTAACAAACCCTTGATGTCTTCTGGTATTATTTTTTTCACTGACTCATCAATCATTTCAATATTTTCATTCGCTGCATTTATTCCATCCTTTAAAATTTTAGCAAATCCATCATTTTTTTCATCAATCCATACATGACTGTCAAATCCATCATCATCATGATCTTTCTCTAACGAAGATGTAACTGTCATTGCCTTCACAATCGCTCCATGATCTCTAAGTGTCTTTGATATTTTTCCTCCGATCTCTTGCCCTGTATCTCCACAAGATATGATTGATACTTCTAATCTATGTTGGTCGAATATTTTGTCTATCAAATTAATTCAACACTCCTATAATTAATGGTAAAATTCTAGAACTATAAATAATCGCTAGACCTATGATTTGAATTAGTCTGAATGGATTTACTGGTGAAACTTTCATNGTATAAATATAATTTCTAACAATATACAGAATTTGAGTTTCATGAGATATTTCATTATCTTGTTTTACAGCTAAACCTGTAATTTCATCAAAAATAAAAGGATCTAANTCGGTCAATGCTTTCTCTTTAAAATTACCCATGACTCTAGTGATCCTAATTAATGGACCTATTACTGCACCAAATGAAGCTATACTTGATACAGCGATCCCTATCAGAATAATCCAATTTACACCATAAGGATCNGGTGATGTTCCACTNACAGGATCTATTGGTTGNGCAAAAGNTTCCGCCCAAAAATTTCCAATAGGAGGGTAAATTAACATTGGACTAAAAATAATTAAAATTATTGCATTCACATTAAAAATTCCCGAACCTAAACCTAGCACAGGTATATCACCTAATGAACGAATTGATAATCCAGGNGTATCAGANAGAACCCCCACCACNTCATAATTCTTTTTATTCAATATNCTCTCTCTTCCTTCAGTATATCCTGTTACTCTTGCAGTAATACTTTGCAATAAAGTATCATACATTTTTGTATTTATAATAACGAATCTAAATGAAGTTATCATGATCAAAATTAAAGTTCCTATACCCATATGACCAANTAATAAACACAAGAATATAAAAAATCCAAGACTAAGAGTTAATTCTCCACCATTTGCTGCTCTTAAAATTAAAAAAATNGGAATTTCCATAGCTAATGGTGTGATTAAGCAGAAAATTAACGCATTATTATTCCATTTAATTTTATAGTTTTTCAGGAAATCTCTTCTAATTTTATCAACCAACCAAGGTGCTTTTCTAGACATCAATAAACTGTTAATACTTTCATAAATATATTTCAGGTATACTATGGATGCCCCTGCTCCTAATAAAATAAAGATAACAAATGATATCGCCATTCCACCTTTTCTGTCACTACCTTCTATATATTCAGTTTGAAATCCTGCAAAAATCATCAACAAGAAACTAGGTAAACTCAAAGTCAAAATCAATCCAAACAATGTGAATATAGTCTTATTATTTTGGTGAAGGATTGCACTAAGTGGTAAATTCATCAGCGCTTTTGGTACTTTAAACAAATTTTTGATTGGCTTTTCAATCACAGGAACATATATCATATACTGTGAGTCAAGACCTTCTGGTAACCTNTCTTCATTTTTTTCTAAAAAGTCTTCGAAATCAAATATAATATCTTCATGAGTTAACGAAGANTTTGTATTACTTTGATTAATCACTTTCCTCTCCCTCACTGATCATTTTTGCAAAATTTTCAGCTTTCTCTTTTGATACTTCTTGACCTGTTTTCACATCTATTTTCTCATTTTTCTTCAATTTATCTATCTTAGGATTTGTTTTACCTGTTTTCACTTTCTCAATANTCTTTTTNAAAATATCTACACGAGCATCTTCNGCTAATTCCATAAATTCAGTAATATATTTAGGTAATTCAATCCCAGTATATATTCCTCTTACAGCCAANAAATCAGTTTCAGTTTCAATTTCATATAATTTAGAAAANATATCTGAATTTGAGAAATTCAACATATATTCTCTATAATCTCCTGCAAGTATTGAGTTTGCTTTCGATGACACAAAAAAATAGCCTCTTGTCGATGAAAATATATCAACATCTAATGATAAAGACTCCGTAAGATTATTTTTCAATATTTCATTAAAATTTTTNAATGAATTTCTTATATTCAAATATTGTANTACCCCGACNCCTTTGACNTCTTTAAATATCTCCAGAAATTCTACTAAATCTGATGAATATCCATCACTTCTTAATTCTGTAGATAATATTAAATCCGCTACCGTAGCTCCAATTCTTTCGTTACTAATAGAAATCATCTCTTTATATGGTGTCTTATCATTTTTAANAGCAAAAGTTTCATTATCAACAATNAGAGATGTCAAGTTTAAACACTTTTTAGGAGGNGCATAGTTAAAATAATACATAGCNACNGCNGCCATAAATTTTATTCTAGTCATTTCATCTTTAGAAGGAAGTAAAATAATTGGAACAGGTCTTTTTCCCAATTCAATTAATGTTTTAGCAATCTCTAATCCTGCTCCTACTCCGGTCCCTCCAGCTCCTAATAACATAAATACAATTTCATGTTCATAACTCCAATCAAATTCTTTTAAGTATTCTTGTATTTTATTTTTCAATTCAGCTTTAGATTTTTCACTAAGTTTTGCAGCAATTCTATACTGTTGCCCTGTTCCCTTGGATGCGCCGGGTATCTGAAATATATGACTAATGTGCTTATCTTTTTTCAATACATTTTTGTCAGTATCAATCCCTAATACTTTCATATCAAGCTCATAGCTTCTAATTCTATTAATTACATTCAATAGTATTTTATTTCCGGCACCCCCCACACCAATAATGGGAATGTTTGGATTGACTTTTTCTTTTATTTTTAATTTAGGTGTTATTGATCCAGCTTCTTCGATATCAAGTTCAAACATACCTTCTTCAAACTTTATCAAACTTTTTTTGATAAAAATATCTTTAATCGCATCTGCAATTGATGCGAATCTATCATAGGTGGTGACTCTCTCTGATTTTTCATTCAAATTTGTAAATGATATCACTTTCCCACTACTTAGTGAACCTTTTAATGCAGATAAAATAAAATTGTCAACCACTTAGAACAGATTTCTTAAATTTTATATATTTATAAATCATAATTTTCAATCTATAATCATTTGTAAATTCAAGACACATAACTGTATAAATATACGTTTCTTACTTTACATTTAATTTATTAAATAACAAAAAATATACTATTCAAAATATATTTATAAAATTATTTTCCTTTAATGACAAAATAGAATTTTATTTCAATATTATTTGTTACTCATGATTTAAGGTTTAAACATCATTGACTTTTCTATTCTTTTTTTCTATGAATCTTTTTTCTGCACCAACTGAGTTTATAATCTCGTCAATTTTAATATAATTGATTAAATTAGTTGAAGTTGGTAATCCTAATAATGATCCTGCTACAAGAACCGCTGTATCAAATTTATCCACAAAGCCTTTTTCATACGCACTATTCACTCCTTGAAATATCATCTCATCTGTATCTGAAAAATCTCTACTCAGTAATAATGGATTTACTCCCCATTGTAATCTTAATCTTCTCGATGTTTTATCAAGTGGGGTTACTGCGATTATTTTTTGATTAGGTCTAAATTTTGCTACTGATTGGGATGAACCTCCTGATCTTGTAAATGCCATTATAACATCTGCATTTAGTGCTTCAGCCATAGATACTGCTGATCTTCCAATACTATCAGGTATACTATTTACATATCTTTGTAGTTCAATTGACTTTTCAAATAATCTGGGTTCCACTTTTTTTATTATTCTCTCCATCATTCCCACTGCTTCAATAGGATGATTTCCTGTTGCAGTTTCAGCTGAAAGCATCACAGCATCAGCCCCTTGTAATATTGCATTTGCAACATCACTAGCCTCTGCTCTTGTCGGTTTTGCAGAATTAACCATACTTTCTAACATTTGAGTAGCTAC